>JAISTI010000174.1 GCA_031272685.1 Propionibacteriaceae bacterium
ACTCGAACTCGTCTCCGACAAGGGGAAAGCCAACTCCGAAGACGGCTCGGCCGTCGAAGTCGGCCAAGGTGAACTCACCATCTACGACAATGTGCGCCGCGACGGCACCGTCGCCTGGAAAGACCTCTGCCGCGGTCCCCATGTGCCGCACACCGGCTACATCAAGGCCTACGCCATCATGCGGGCCTCGGCCGCCTACTGGCGCGGCGACCAGCGCAACGCCTCGCTGCAGCGCGTCTACGGCACTGCCTGGCCCACCAAAGAGGCGCTGGCCGAATACAAACACCGCCTGGAAGAGGCCGCCCGCCGCGACCACCGCAAACTGGGCGTGGAACTCGACCTGTTCAGCTTCCCCGAAGAACTCGGCTCCGGCCTGCCGGTATTCCACCCCCGCGGCGGCGTCATCAAACGCGAGATGGAAGACTACGTCCGCAAAGCCCACCTGGAAGCCGGATTCCTCTACGTGGGCACCCCGCATATCGCCAAAGAAGGGCTGTTCTACACCTCCGGGCACCTGCCGTACTACGCCGACATGATGTTCCCGGAAATGGTGGACGCCGAGCGCGACGCCGAAGGCAACATCACCAAAGTGCACGACCGCTACCGCGTCAAAGCCATGAACTGCCCGATGCACAACCTCATCTTCAAAGCCCGCGGGCGCTCCTACCGCGAGCTGCCGCTGCGCTTCTTCGAATTCGGCACCGTCTACCGCGACGAGAAATCCGGGGTGCTGCAGGGGCTGACGCGGGTGCGTTCCATCACCCAAGACGATTCGCATTCCTACGTCGCCCCCGAACAAGCCGAAGCCGAGATCAAGCACCTGCTCGCCTTCATCCTCAAGTTGCTGCGCGATTTCGGGCTGGATGATTTCTATCTGGAGCTTTCCACCCGCGACGAAGACGGCAAGAAGAAAGACAAATTCATCGGCTCCGACGAAGACTGGGCCAAGGCTACCGCCATCTTGGAGAAGGTCGGCCAAGAATCCGGGCTGGAGTTGGTGCCCGATCCCGGCGGGGCCGCCTACTACGGGCCGAAAATCTCGGTGCAGGCCAAAGACGCCATCGGGCGCACCTGGCAGATGTCCACCATCCAATACGACTTCAACCAGCCGGAGCGCTTCCAACTCGAATACACCGCCCCAGACGGCTCCCGCCAGCAGCCGGTGATGATCCACTCGGCGAAATTCGGCTCCATCGAGCGGTTCATGGGCGTACTCACCGAGCATTACGCCGGCGCATTTCCGGCCTGGCTGGCCCCGGTGCAGGTGCTGTGCGTGCCGGTCGCCGAAGACCACATCCCGTATCTCGACGGGGTGGCCGCCAAATTCCGCGCCGCCGGCATCCGCGTCGAAATCGACTACTCCGACGACCGCTTCGGCAAGAAGATCCGCAACGCGGCGAAGCAAAAAGTGCCGTACATCCTGATCGCCGGCGGTGAAGACGTGGCCGCGGGCGCGGTCTCGTTCCGCTACCGAGACGGCTCGCAGAACAACCAGATTCCCGTCGAAGCCGCCATCGCCGAAGTACTCGAAGCCATCGAAAGCAAGGCCAAAGGCTAGCTATGGCAGAGCGGGAGGCTGATTTCGCGGGTGCGCCCGACGGTTTCGAACGCCTCTGGACCCCTTACCGCATGGTCTACATCGAAGGCGGGGGCAAGCCCGCCGACGGCTCGGCGGGCGAATGCCCGTTCTGCAAAGCCCCCGGCGGGTCGGACGAGGAAGGGCTCATCGTCCACCGCGGGGTGTACTGCTATGCGGTGCTGAACTTGTTCCCCTACGCCCCCGGGCACCTGCTGGTCTGCCCATACCGCCATGTCAGCGACTACACCGACCTCACCTGGGAGGAAACCGACGAGTTCTCCAAGCTCACCGCCGAAGCCATGCGGGTCGTGCGCGCGGTGTCCAAACCGGCCGGGTTCAACATCGGCATGAACCAGGGGCAGGTGGCCGGAGCTGGCATCGCCGCCCACCTGCACCAGCACGTCGTGCCCCGCTGGCTCGGAGACGCCAACTTCTTCCCGATCATCGCCCAGACGAAGGCTTTACCTCAGCTTCTGGGTGAGACCCGCGGCCGGATCGCGGAGGCTTGGAATGGCCGGTGAGGAATACGACACCGACTCGGTGCTGACCGTCCCGAACGTGCTCAGCGTGCTGCGGCTGTTAGGAGTGCCCCTGTTCCTGTGGTTGCTGCTCGGCCCGCACGCCGACATCTGGGCAGTGGCGGTGCTGGCGGTTTCCAGCCTCACCGATTTCCTCGACGGCAAAATCGCCCGGCATTTCCACCAGCGTTCCCGCGTCGGACAGGTGCTCGACCCCACCGCCGACCGGCTCTACATCTGGACCACCCTGCTCGGGCTGTGCCTGCGCGGCATCATCCCGCTCTGGCTGGTCATCGTGCTCGCCGCCCGCGACATTCTCATGGGCGTCACCATCTGGCCCGCCCTGCGCCGCCGCGGCTACGCCAGCCTGCCGGTGCATTTCCTCGGCAAAGCCGCCACCTTCCTGCTGCTGTTCGCCTTCCCGGTCATCCTGCTCGGCGCCGGCCCGGAACCGTGGCAATACCCGCTGACCGTCATCGGCTGGGCGGCCGCCATTTGGGGGGCCGGGCTGTACTGGTGGTCCGGAATCTTGTATCTGGGACAGGGAATAGACGTAATCCGGCGTTTTCCCAAGGCTCAGGAGAATGTTTAGCCGCCTTCCGGCGCGTGTCAACGGCCGAAAACCCGTTTGACCTTTAGCTCAGCGATAGACTCATCTTCGTGGGTATGTTGAAATGTCCGGCTTGCGGCCACGAAGTTGAGGCCAGCGCCAACTACTGCCCGCACTGCGGCGCCAGCTTGGCAAAAGCCACCGGGGACACCACCCGGGTCGTCACCGCCGTGCAGCAGACTCTCGGCTATGAAGACCTCTCCGCGGTGGACGCGGCCGCCGTGGATTCGCTGCAGCCCGGCTCCGGAATGCTACTCGCCTTGCGCGGCGGCAGCGTGGGGGAGCGGTATCTGATCAACCAAGACGTCACCACCGCCGGGCGGCACACCCGCTGCGACATCTTCCTGGACGACGTCACGGTCTCGCGCCACCACGCCCGGTTCCTGCGCCATGACGGGCGCATCTGGGTGGTGGACGAAGGCAGCCTGAACGGCACCTACGTGAACCAGCAGCTCATCACCGGGGAAGTGGCCTTGGAGCGCGGCGACCTCGTGCAGATCGGCAAATACCGCATGGTCTTCTTCGAGGCGGGGGGATAGCCAAATGGCAATCGGGTTGCGCAGCATCGGCCAGGTGAAAGCCATCCTGGAGGCCGAATTCCCCGACATCTCCATCTCCAAGATCCGCTTCCTGGAATCCGAAGGGCTCATCTCCCCGGAAAGGGCACCCTCCGGCTACCGGCGCTACGGCGAGTCCGACATCGAGCGGCTGCGTTTCATCTTGAACGCGCAGAAGAAGCACTATCTGCCGCTGAACGTCATCCGTGAGCAGCTTGACGCCCTGGACCGCGGTGAGCCGGCGGCCACGGAAGACGCCGTCGAGGCCAGCCCCGCCAGCACGGGCGCCACCGCCCCCATCGAACCGTCGCTGCCGCGCAAACAAGCGTTGCCGCAGCGGGCCATGCGCATCTCCCGCCGCGATCTGATCAACGCCGCCGGCATCACCGAGGCGGCCTTCGCCGACCTGGAAAAGCAGGGTCTCATCAAACCCCGCCGCGGCACCATCTACTACGACCGCGACGCGCTGACCGTCGCCATCATCGCCCGCAAACTCGCCACCTATGGCATCGCCCCACGCCACCTGCGCACCGTCAAGCAAGCCGCTGCCAGCGAGGCCGGCCTGATCGAGGCGGCCGTCACCCCGTTCCTGCGCCGCAACCCCACCGCGCGCGGCCTTTCCACCGAGGTGATGCAAATGGTGATGTACGCCCACGCCGCGATGATGCGCTCAATCCTGTCCTGAAACTCCACACCGGGTTTAGACTTGCCGGTGTCGGCCCGCCGCGCGGCGTGTCGGAATACAGCTCCTTCCCCGGCTGTGAATAGGTTCGCGCTTGAAGGAGGAGCTAATGGAATCGCAGGATCTGCTGTTCGAAGGTGACTTCAGCGTGCTGCCCGCCGACGAGGGGTACCGCGGCCCGGTCGCCTGCCAAGCCGCCGACATCACCTACCGCCAGCTCGACTACTGGGCCCGCACCGGTCTCGTCACGCCCTCCGTGCAGCCGGCCGTCGGCTCCGGCAGCCAGCGCCTTTACAGCTTCCGCGACCTGCTGCTGCTCAAAGTGATCAAGCGGCTGCTGGACGCCGGGGTGTCGCTGCAGCAAATCCGGGTGGCGATCGACCACCTGCGCGCCCGCGGCGTCACGAACATCTCCGAGGTCACCCTCATCTCCGACGGCTTTTCCGTCTACGAGGCCACCTCCGACAACGAGATCGTCGACCTGCTCAAAGGCGGCCACGGCATGTGCGCCATCGGGCTGGGCCAAGTCTGGCGCGACATCGAGGGCGTGCTGGCTGATCTTCCCCGCGAAGAGCCCAGCCCAGTCCACACCGGGCGGCCGCTGCTCCGGGCTGTTTAGCCGCCGCGGCACTAGGCTTGGAGGGTGCGCGAGATCTGGGGCAAGGCCAAGAACACCCATGTCGTCGCGCACATCATCCGGGCATTCCGGCGCTACACCTTGCGCAACGGGTCGCAATTGGCCGCCGGCATCGCATATTTCTCCTTCGTGAGCATCGTCCCGGTGCTGATGCTGGTGTTTTCGGCGATTGGCCTGACGCTCACCGTCATCCAGCCGCAAATCCTCGACAACTTCGAGGCGGCCATCCGGCAATTGCTGCAGACGGAACTCAACCCCACCGGCAACCCCGACCTCGTCGACCAGATAGTCCGCCCCATCGAAGAATCGCTGCACAACTGGGCGGCCCTCGGCCTGGTCGGCCTGGCCATCGCCCTGTGGTTCGGATCGACATGGATGGGTAATCTGAAGCGGGCCATCCGGGTGCAGCTGCGCCCGGAGCTTGGCGAGCCGGAAGAGCGGCTGCCGCTGCCCCTCGACCTGGCAGCGAACCTCGGCATCCTGTTGGTGCTGTTCGTGGGGGTGATGGTGACGTTTATCGCCATGTGGGGGGCGTTCACGCTCGGCTCGGTTGTGGGCTATCCCAAGACCCTGTCGGTGCTGGTCAGCGTGGTGGCCGGCACTTTGGTGTTTTATCTGATGTTCCGGCTATTCAGCATCGAGCGGCTGCCGCGCCGGGCGATCTGGGAGGGCTCCGTGCTGGGCGGGCTGGGCCTGGGGCTGCTGCAGCTGGTGGCCACCGGGCTGTTCCAACTGCTCAGCCACAACCTCACCGCCGTGACCTTCGGCTCGGTGATCGTGCTGATGATCTTCATGAACCTCTTCGCCAACCTGGCCTTGATCACCGCCGCCTGGATCGGCACCTGGGAGCCGTACCCGCCCAAGGCCGCCAAGACTCCGCCGGCGGAGCCCGCAGATCCCGCCGCAGGCCTGGAAACCCCGGATTACTCGGTTTCGGAGGCGACGTCCACGCCGTCCACCGACTCGATGTCGTAGACGGCCACCGGGTCGGGCTGGCCGATGGCGCGCAGCATTTCCACGAACCACGGCTGGTAGACGTCGAAGGCCTTGCCCCCGGCGATGCGGTCGAAGGCGATCACTCTCAGGCCATCGCCGTTCTCCTCGTCTTCGCCGATCACGCCGGCGTTTCCGGCCAGCGCGTTTTCGACGGCGAGGTCGCACATGGAGCGGATCAGCGCCAAGTCGTATTCGTTTGAGGGCCCGGAGCGGGAGTAATAGCCGGATTTCTGCACCAGCACCTTTTCGGCGCGCAGCATCGTGGCGAACTGCTGGCCGAACCACGCTCCGGGGTTGATTTTCTCCAGGCGGATATGCCCGAAGGCGTCGCGCGGGATTTCCTCTTCGCGGCGCTCCATCTCGGCGACGATGTCGGAGATGCCCGCCCCTTCGGAGATGAAGATGTTGGCGTTGCCGTGCAAGTCCATGATCTGCTTGAGCCGGTCGGCCTCTTCGGCGAGGTCGATATACGCCTCGGGGACATAGACGGCGTGCACATCCCAAGCCTCTTTGCTAAGGCCGATCTCCGGCAGCCATCGCACCGACTCGACCCATTCGCGGTATTTGCGGGCGGTGGCGGCGGTCAACCAGCCGCAATGCCGGCCCATCACCTCGTGGATGACCAGCACCCGGGTGCCGGCGTTGTGCTCGGCCATCACGTTGCGCGCGAAGCGGGCGCCGAACTCGGCAGCGGTGTCGGCGCCGAGCGACTGCCGGATGGGGATGATGTCGTTGTCCACCGTCTTGGGCAAGCCCACGACGGTCAGGCCGTATTCATTTTCGGCCAGGTAGGCGGCGAGGTCGGCGGCGGTGGTGTTGGTGTCGTCGCCGCCGATGGTGTGCAAGATGGTGACTCCGTCTTCGACGAGCCGGTCGGCGGCCACTTTCAGCGGATTTTCGCCAGGGCGGACGAGGTTTCGCCGGACCAGGTCTTTGACGTTGGTGAGCTTCACCCGCGAGTTGCCGATAGGGGAGCCGCCGAACTCGGCCAGCAGGCCGCAGTTTCGGCGCACCTCGTCGGTGACTTCGATGAAGTCGCCGGTAAGCATGCCCTGGTAGCCGTTCTTGTAGGCGATGATTTCGATGTCCGGGGCGCGGTCGGTGTATAGCTCGATGAGGTTGCCGACGGCGGTGGACAGGCACGGGGCGAATCCGCCGGCGGTCAGCAGGGCTACCTTTTGTGGCATG
>JAISTI010000196.1 GCA_031272685.1 Propionibacteriaceae bacterium
GGGCGCCACTTTCACGATCGGCGCGAACGGCGCTTCGCTGACCCGCTTGGAAAACAAGCAGTCCAACCAAAGCCTGTCCGTCTCTACTGGCAAGTTCTTCTCCATGACCCTGTCGGACAACACCGTCGTCGACGACGCCAACCTGACGTTGACGGTCGGGCCGGCGTTGGAAAATCTCGCCGCCGATTCCAGCGCGGTTAGCGACGGCGAAAAGTACGCAGGCAAGGCGGTGACCGCCACCTGGCAGGCCGTCTCCGGCACTACGGTGTTCAACATCGATTGGGCGGTGGAACTGCGCGCGGACGCGAACACCTTCGAGCAGTCCTTCCAGATCACGCCGGTTTCCGGACCGCTGACATACACCTCGCTGCAACTGCTGAAGCTGGACGGCATTCCATCCGCCGCGAAGTACGGCCGGGACGACGGCTCCCCGCTTGTCGGCGGCGGCGCATCCGGATCTGAAACGTTCTTCTTCGGCATCGAGAACCCGATGTCGAAGCCGTCCGCTTCCGGCACCACCATCACGAGCTATGTTCCCTCGGCCGCTACCGCGGCTGTCGGCGAGCAGCGCATCGAGACGGTCGGCATCGGCGTCACCATTCCGGGCCAGCTCCGGCGCTCGTTCAACTACTACGTCGAGCGGGAACGGGCACACTCGCGCCGCACCTTCCTGCACTGGCAGTCGTGGTGGGACATGAGCAGCACCGCCCTGACGTCGCAGGGCATCACGGACGCCATCAACACCTTCGGTACGGAGCTGACAAACCGCGGCGCCAAGATTGACTCCTTCTTCATCGACGACGGCTGGGATTACGTCCGCAGCCCGCAGGTGGATGAGACGAATCTGCAAGTGTGGGATTTCGACCCGACTCGTTTCCCGAATGGCTTCGCGCCGCAGCTTCCGCTGCTGGCCCAGTTCCCGGGGACGTCTATGTCGGTGTGGATGAGCCCGTTCGGCGGCTACGGAAGCACCCAAGCCGCCCGGCTGGCATTGAACGCCACCAAGGACGCGTCTGTGCGGCTGGAGACGAAGAGCACCGGTTTCACGCTTTCCGGCGAGAAGTACTATGCGGCGTTCCGCAATCGCGTGCTCGACATGATGGACAACCAGGGCGTGCAGGGCTTCAAGTTCGATGGCGTGGGCGGCGGCAATAACGCCCAAGGCGCCGACTCGAACTACATCGCAGACTACGAATACCTGTTCAAGCTCCTGAAAGAAATCCGCTCGCTGCGCTCGGACGTTTTCGTCAACGAGACGGTCGGCACTTGGGGCAGCCCGTACTGGCTGTGGTATGTGGATTCCATCTGGCGCAACGGCTCCGACTCCGGACAGAGCGGCTCGGGTACCACTGTCCAAAAGTGGGTCACCTACCGCGACCAGCAATCCATGGCAAACCGCACCACGCCCAACCCGCTGTTCCCGACCACTGCGCTGATGAACCACGGGTACATCTGGCCGAACGCGGACAGCTTCTGGAGCTACTCGTCCGACCTCAGCAACGCCACCACGCGCGCCGAGGCGGCCTCCCAGGCCAAGAGCTTCTTCGCGCTGGGCCTGACGCTGCAAGAGCTGTACATTGAGCACGCCTCCGTCGCCACCACCGTCTCGGGCGCCAACCTGTTCTGGGACGACCTGGCCATGAACGCGAAGTGGGCCAGGGACAACCAAGACCTGCTGGCCGACACCCGCTACATTGGCGACACCACCGCCAACAGTGTCTACGGCACGGCCGCGTACCGGCTGACCGACGGCGGCGGCGAGGGCATGTTAATGCTGCGCAACCCGACTGCCGCGACGCAAAAGTTCACCGTCGACCCGCAGGCGCTGTTCGAGATTCCGGAAGGGTACGCGACCAAGCTCAAGTTCGCCGAACGCGACGCGGCCGCCGACACCTTCGTCTCCGACACCGGCGACGACGCCTACATCGTCACCCTCGACCCCTACGAGGTGCTGGTGTTCGAGGCCGAGCCCACCACCGACCCGGTCACCGAGAACCCTGCCGAGCCGGAAAGCGACGGCACCAACTTGGCCCTCACTGGCACCGCGACGGCAAAGTCGTCTTGGGACGCCATGAAGTACATGGGCGCGACGATGGACCCAGCGACCAAGTGGCCGCAATATGTGCCTGCCAACGCCATCGACGGCAATCCCGCCACCAAGTGGGGCTCGCGCGACAAAACCGCAAATGTCACCTGGGGCTACGACACCACCGCATCTACATACAACCCGGACGAAGACTGGTTCCAGGTGGAGTTGGCCGATCCGGCCTATGTGAACAAGGTGGTAGTCCAGTGGGCGGGGTCTTGCTCGACGAATTACGAGATCCAGGTTTCCGAAACTGGCCTTGACGGCTCGTGGACCACGGTAGCCACCAGCGCCAACGCCTGCGAAACCGTCACCCACACCTTCGACGCTCTGCCTGACGCGGTCAAGTTCGTGCGGATGCAGTCGCACGCGTCCTCCGACCAGTGGGGCTTGGTGATAAACGAGTTCGAGATTTACGGCAAGCAGAAGTCGCCCACCTTCGCGCAGTTGTACGACTTGGTGGCGATTACCAGCGAGTCGAACACCGCTCCCGGAAACGCCGACGCGGAGGGCCACAGCTATTCTGCGGAGAAGCTGGCCGACTTCGGCCTGAATCCGGGCGAGCCGTTCACCTGCAACTTGCAGCCCGCCGTTGACGGCACTACGTTCTCCACCTGCGACGGGCTGAGCTTCATCTGGCCGGACAAGGTTGGCGAGCCGAACGCTGTCATCGCGAACGGGCAGACCGTCCCCGTGTCGGGCAATGTGCGCAAGATTGGCTTCTTGGGCTTCGGTATCGGCAACAACACCGCCCTCTTCACCAACCAGACGGTGACTGTGAAGTTCACCGACGGCACCTCGCAGGTTGGAACCATCTCGTTCAGCCTGTGGTCCAAGCCGCAGACGACCGCCCCGGCGGCGAACGAAGTGGCGTGGTCGATTGGCCGCAACCGGCAGCCACCGGATAACTACGGCGACGCGACGCACCGCTACCGCGTGTACTACGCGGCGGTGACCGTGCCGGCCGAAAAGACCGTCGAATCGGTCATCCTGCCCACCGCCGACATGATGCGGTTCTTCTCGATGGCCTTGTCCGCCGACTTGGCCGAGCTGGTCGCGGCCATCGCCGGGGCCGACGCCCTAGACGAGGCGGACTACACCCCGGCGTCTTGGGCGCCGCTCGCCAGCGCACTGGCAGCGGCGAAGTCCGCCCGCGACGCGGTCAGCCCGCCCGCCTCCCAGGCTGCGGTTGACGCGGCCGCAGCGGCGCTGCGCGACGCGATCGACGGTTTGCAAGCCGGTGGGGGCACTCCCGCGCAGCCGGAGCTGTTGTTGGATGTGTCGTTTGACACTGCTGGCCCGGTTGACGCGAAGGGGCACACGTTCACCGTGTTGGACAGCCCGGCCGCGCAGGAGACCGTGTTCTCCGATTTGCTGGGCGCCTACGTGGGCAAGTCTGACCCGTCTGGCGGCAAGGGCGGCTGGGTTACGACCCTCACCTCGGCCGAGCGGACCAGCATGGAGTCTGGTTTCACCGCCGAGGTGTACTTGAACGTGGATTCCATCCCGTCAGGTTCTTATACGAACGCGTGGGGTTCGCAGCAGAGCGGCGGTTTCGGTTTCGAGTTCTACCCGGTGGGTTCCTCGAACTGCACCGACACTTCCAAGCCGTGTGTGCAGGCGTGGTTCCCGACTACGACTGATGGCGGGGCGACCTCTTCGCAGATGACGCCGAAGTTGCAGGCGGCTTTGGAGTATGGACAGTGGGTGGATCTGGTGTTCGCCTGGGATGGCCTGAACGCGAAGCTGTACGTGAACGGCGTCGTGGTGGATTCGGGCACGAAGTCGGGCGCATACCATTGGCCGACCACGTCCAGTCAGTGCGATGACAAGTGGATGATCAACGCCGACTGCGGTGGCGGCCCGGCGTCGTCCAACACGTTCTACGGGCAGATCGCCGCTGGCTCGCTCTACTCGGGCGCATTGGAGGCCACCGCAGTCGCCGACTTGTACGAAGCCCGCAAACCCGCCGCCGCTACCGCCGCGAGTTTGGCTGCTTTGTCAGCTTTGGTTTCGGCTGTGGAGGCGTTGGGTGATGTTTCTGACGTGTTTACTGCGGCTTCGGTGCAGGCGTTGTCCGACGCTTTGGCTGCTGGGAAGGCGGTGTTGGCTAAGGATCCGGCTGTGGTGACCCAGGCTGAGGTGGATTCGGCTGTCGCCGGGTTGAATGCGGCTTTGGCTGGTTTGACGCCGGATACGTCGGCGTTGGAGGCGGCTCAGCA
>JAISTI010000033.1 GCA_031272685.1 Propionibacteriaceae bacterium
CTCGCCGGCCGGGGTGTTGGTTTGGGATTGGATGGCGGTGATGATGACGGTGTTCACGATGTCGTCCACGAGCGAGCCGCGGCTGAGGTCGTTCACCGGCTTGTTCAGGCCCTGCAGCAGCGGCCCGATGACGAGCGCCCCGGAGGTGCGCTGGGCGATTTTGTAGCCGATATTGCCGGCTTCGAGATCCGGGAAGACGAAGACGGAGGCCTGCCCGGCGACCAGCGAATCCGGGCGCTTGAGCTTGGCGACGTCTTTGTCGACGGCGGCGTCATATTGCAGCGGCCCGTCGAGGGCCAGGCCGGGGCTCTTCGCCTGGGCCAGTTTGACCGCCTCGGCCATGCGGTCTACGTCGGGGCCTTTGCCGGAATCCCCGGTGGAGTACGAGAGCATGGCGACTTTCGGGGTCAGGCCAAAGGCGACGGCGGTCTCGGCGGCGGTGAGGGCGATGTCGGCGAGCTGTTCGGCGGTGGGATTCGGGTTCACCGCGCAGTCGGCGTACACGGCCACCTGGTCGGCCAGGCACAGCAGGAACGCCCCGGAGACGACCGAGACGCCCGGCTTGGTGCGCACGAACTCGAAGGCCGGGCGGATGGTGTTAGCGGTAGTGTGGCAGGCCCCGGAGACCATCCCGTCGGCCTCGCCGAGCTGCACCATCATGGTGGCGTAGTAGGAAAGATCCCGCATTTTCTCACGGGCCTGCTCGATGGTAACCCCCTTGTGGGCGCGCAATTTCGCGTATTCGGCGGCATAGGCTTCCAGCTTGTCGGCGCTGTCGGGGCTCTCGATGGCGGTGGCTCCCAGATCGATGCCGAGTTCGGCGGCGCGGTCGGCAACGGCTTCCGGATCGCCGAGCAGCGTCACGTCTACCACGTCTTTGGCGGCCAGGATGGCGGCCGCTTTCAGCACCCGGTCGTCTTCGGCTTCCGGGAGCACGATGCGTTTGCGGGCGCCCTTTGCGAGCGCTTCCAGGCGGCGGGTGAAGGATTTGCGCACCGCCATGGCGGAATTGTGGCGCTTCAGCGCGGCGATCAGGGCGTCCGGGTCGGCGAATTCGCCGGTGCAGGCGGCGCCGAGCTGCTTGCCGATTTCGGCGGTGGTGGCGGCGCCGGTCTGGGCGCTGCTGCCCACCTGCTGCAGCCAGGGCCCGAGGCGGGCCGCGATGTCGTTTGCGAAAGCCGCGGCTTTGGCGGCGAGATCGTCGTTGCTCACAGGCGGCAATCTACCAGCAGCGGCGCGCCTGGATTCTTCTTGATTCTTCCAACGGCTTCGGGCAATCGGCTTTGCGCGGCGGGAGGGGCGGGCGGTGCGGGAATAGCGCGCACGCGCTCGGCGTTGGGTGGATAGACTTGCGCCCGGCGATTGGAGAGAGCATGGCGCGTTACGCGTTGGAAGACGGCGCTGCGCCGCGCCCGGAAGCCTCCCGCCCTGCCCGCCGCTCCCTCGACGACAGCACCGCCGGCGCCGCGGGGCCTGCCCCGCGCCACGCCGCCATTCCCGCGGGCCTTGAAAGCATTTTCGTGGCAGATCCCTCAGATGGGGAAGATGCGCCTGCTGTCGGCGGGCCGGCGGCGGGCGGTTCGGCAGATCCAGATGTGGAAGATGCGGAAAGCGCGGCCGCGCAAGCTGGCCTCTCAACGCCGGAAACTGCGGCCGAAGCCCAGCCCGGCTCCGAAGAGCGCAAAGGCGCGAATTGGTATGTGCGCGAGGCGTTCGGGCTTTTGGGCGAGCTGTTGGTGACGGCCGGGGCGTTCCTGCTCTTGTTCGTCGGCTGGGAGCTGTTCTGGACGGACGTCGTGGCCGATATGGAAACCGACCAGGTGATCGCGCAGATGGAGGCCGCCGTGGCGGCCGGTACCGCCGGCTCCGACACCTCGGAGTGGGTGGCGGTGAAAGCGAAGAAGCTGGGCGACGCCTTTGCCATCATCCGCATCCCGCGCTTTGGGAAAAACTACGCCAAGCCGATCCGGGAGGGCACCGGGCGGGAGATTCTGCGCCAGGGCGTGGGGCACTACTCTTCGTCCCAAGATCCAGGAGAGGTCGGCAACTTCGCGGTGGCCGGGCACCGCACCACCTACGGCAAGCCGTTCAACAAGATTGACAAGCTTCAGCCCGGCGACAAAGTGATTATCGAGACGGCCGAAACCTTCTTCATCTACGAAATCTACGACCACGAAATCGTCAAGCCCAGCCAGGGCGAAGTGATTTGGCCGGTGCCGGGCGTGTCGGACGGCGTGCCCACCGAGGCGCTGCTCACCATGACGAGTTGCAACCCCGAATACAGCTCCCGGGAGCGCTATGTGCAGCATGGCAAGCTGGTCGCCACCTACACCAACGAGGGCGAGCTGCCCGCCGAAGTGCTGGAGGTCTGATGCGCCTGTCGTTTTATGGGCTGATTTGGCGAATCCTTCCGGGCCCCAAGCCGGTGAAGGCGCTGCTCGCGCTCGCCCTGCTCGCCGGGGTGGTTTACTGCCTGTTCACCTGGGTGTTCCCGTGGCTGGAGCCTTTGATGCCTTTCAACGACGTCACCGTCGAATAGCCGCCGCGCCCGCGAAGAGTCGCAAATAGCCGGGAATCCTGGGCGGGCCCGCGCCGATTGGCATAGGCTGTAGCCAGAACTTCGCAGGAAGGGGAAGCCATGGACGCCAGCCGCACCATCGACGAGATCGAAAAAGACATCGCCGCCACCCAAGAACGCCTTGCCACCAGTGTGGAAACCCTGGTCAACAAGGTGCATCCCAAAGCCGTCGCCGAGCGCTCGCTGGAGCAGGCAAAAGACTCGCTGGAGCAGGCCAAGGAGTTGGCCGGGGAAAAGGCCGCCTGGGCTCGGGAACAGGCCGCCGAGAAGGCCGCCCGCGCCCGCGAGCTGGCCGAAGAGCGGGCCGAATGGGCCAAAGGCGAGCTGACTAACGACGACGGCTCCTGGAACTTCCAGAAAGTCGCCATCGCCGCCGGCATCGCCGCCGGAGTCATCCTGCTGCTCTCCCTGATCGGGAAGCTGTTCAAGCGCGGCTAACCCCCCGCAGTCCCCTGGGTGGCCGCCGATGGATGCCTCCAGGCCACGCTGCCGGACCGGTAGCGGACCGGTGCCGGATCGCAGTCAGGCCGGGGTGACCTTCGGGATTCCCCCAAGGCGCAGCGTCAGGTAGCCGGCCGCCACCGCCACCGTCTGCCCGATTTGCGCCGCGTCCACTTCGTCGCAGCGCTGCTGCGGAATCACGCACAGCAGCGCCCCGCCGCAGACCCTGCCCGCGAAGAAGAACGGCGCGGCGATGGCGGTGCCCTCCCGGAAATAGTCGCCTTCGCTGATCACATACCCGCGCGTCTGGTCTTCGCCCGCCCGGGCCACAATGCCCTCGACGTCGGTGAGGGTGACCGCCGTGTAGCGGTCCAGCTTGCGCCCGCCCAGCTTGGAGCGGATCTCGTCAGGGGCCATCGCGGAGAGCACCGCCCGGCCCGCGGCGCTGGCGTGCAGCGGGGCGCGGTGCCCGAACTCCTGCACGCAGCGCACCACATGGTTGGATTCGCAGCGGTCGGCGTAGACCACCTCCTGGGCGTCTTCTTCATAGACGGTGAGGTAGCAAGTTTCGTTGTATCTCCTGGAAAGCTCGCGCAGCATCGGCTCGGCGGCGAAAGACAGGCTGTCGTTGCGGTGGACGGTGGCCGCCATCGCATAGAAAGACTGGCCGATCAGGTAGCGGCCGGTATGCGGCTCCTGGACGGCCATCCGAAACTCCGCAAGCTGGGACAGCATCCGGGATACGGCGCTCTTGTCCAGCCCCACCTTGCGGGCGGCCTCGCGCACGCCCAGCCCCTCCGGGTGGAAGGAAAGCTCGCGCAGCAGCATTAGTACCTTGCTGGTGGTGCTCACCCGGTGGCGGCGCTTGGGCTCCTGGTTCAGCGCGGCGGCGAACTCGCCGGCTCCTTCGGTTGTCGGCTTGCCCATTTCCAGCTCCTTTGCAAAAACGGGACGCTGTTGCGATTTTAGCCGTCTTTTCGAATCCACATGGGTTTCTCAGATTTTTCATGGGATGGCCAAGGCGCTGGCGAAAGTCTGGGAGGCCGGAGCGCGCTAGAATTGCCGGGCACAGAAAGGCGCTGATGGCGAAAAAGGAAGAGACCGGCGAGATCGAGTTCTCGCTGCCGCGCATCCTCGGAGGCGCGCTGGCGGCCGCGACGGCCGCGGTCATCGGCTCGACCCTCGGGGTGGCTGGCACCGTCATCGGCGCCGCCCTCGCCTCGGTGATCGGCGCCGTCTTCGGCACCCTCTATACCGCCGGCATCCACAAGACCCGTAAAGGCATCAGCACCGCCGTCCACAAAGTCGCCGGGAGCGACGAGGGGGATGAGGCCCCAACGCAGGCGGAGGGTTCGCCCGCGGAAGAAGCCTCGGCCGACGGGACAAGTCCCGGTGACGGGACAAGTCCGGCCGACGGGAAGGGCCCCATCGCCATCGATGAGGAGAGCCCGACTGAAACCGCCGGTGCCGACGAGACCACGGTGCTGCCGCAAGCCGCCACCCAACCGATTCCGGCCATCGCCTCCCCCTCCATCGCTTCCCCGGACACCGCCTCCCTGGCAAGCCCCGCCGCGGCGAGCGCGACTGCTGGCGGGTTGCTGCCGTCCGGGCTGGAAGAAGACGAAGACGAGCCGCGCGACGTAAAAGGCACTGTGGTGCGCATCATCGTTGCCGCCATCGCCATCTTCCTGGTGGCCTTCATGGCCATCACCGGTTGGGAACTGCTCACCGGCAAGGCGCTTTCCGGCGGGACGGGCACCACCATCGGCGACGTCGTAGACCCGCCGAAGAGCCAGCCCACCGACGAGCCGGAGCCATCCCCCACGGTCACGGTCACCATCACCGCGACCCCGGAGCCGTCCGAGTCGCCGACCCCCTCGGGAGCCCCCACGCCGTCCCCCACGCCTTCCCCCACCCCGGCTCCCACCCCGGCTCCCCCCCCGACGGAGACCGTGGCGCCCCGCCCCACGCCTTCAGCCACCGAGACGCCGACCCCCGCCCCAGAGCCGTCGGCCGCCGCCACCGAAACCCCGCCCGCCACCGAGGCCGCCACCGAGATGCCCGCCACTGCTGCGCCGTCGGCCACCTGAGCCAAATAGCCGTTCCCCCCAGCCTGGAAGCGGCTGAACGGGAAAAGCGGCGAACGGTTCGTAATCCCGCCCCCAGCATGGAAGCGGCTGAACGGGAAAACCGGCGAACGGTTCGTAATCCCGCCCCCAGCCTGGAAGCCGCTGAAACCGGGCCGGCGAACCGCCGCGAACACCATTCCGGGCACTCTCACAACACATTCACAGGCCTATTTCAGCAAAGCTGTTCCACAGCAGTCCAAAATGGGCTCCATGGCATCACCAACCGCGCCAGGGCGCGAACTGCTCACCCACCCCGACGGCACCCCGATCCGGATTCTGGCTGTCGATGACGAATCCTCCATCACCGAATTACTTTCCATGGCGCTGCGCTACGAAGGCTGGGAGGTGGCCACCGCCGCCTCCGGCCGGGAGGCGGTACGGCAGGCGCGCAAGTTCAAGCCAGACGCAATCGTGCTGGACATCATGCTGCCGGACTTCGACGGGCTGGAGGTGATGCGCCAGGTGCGCAACTCCGATCCCGACATCCCGGTGATCTTCCTCACCGCCCGCGACGCCCTGCCCGACCGCATCGCCGGGCTCACCGCCGGCGGCGACGACTATGTCACCAAGCCGTTCAGCCTGGAAGAGCTGATCGCCCGGCTGCGCGGGCTGCTGCGCCGCTCCGGGGCCACCACCGTGCGCACCGGCTCCGAGCTGGTCGTCGGCGATTTGCGGCTCGACGAAGACTCGCACGAGGTCACCCGGGCCGGCGAGCCGGTCCAACTCACCGCCACCGAGTTCGAGTTGCTGCGTTATCT
>JAISTI010000046.1 GCA_031272685.1 Propionibacteriaceae bacterium
CGTTCCCCTTTCGCCGCCGCCCGAGCCTCCGCCCCCGCGCCTGACGGGAGAGGTATCCCGGCATGGTTTCCCGGAGCCCGCCGCGTAAATGCAGTCTCGGACGCGGCTGGCCTGGGTATGGGGCTTCCAGTGATGTTCCGCGCTGGAAGCTGCTGCGCCGGCGAAGGGTTGGTGCAAAAGGACGCCAGCGACACCCCCGACGCTCGCGTCCCTGATTGTCCCGGCGCAGCCGGGGCGGGCCGCCCAGCCACATCCACCAGTTTTCCACTGGAGCTCGCAACGGGTGTGCGCTGGGCGGCTGCCCCTCTCAAAGCCTGAACCGCGAACAGTCGCCGGGAGGAATAAGGAGCCCGGCGGGGGCTACGCCAACTTCCCCTATGACGAGCCGCGACCGCCGGACTGCGCGTTAACGCTATTCGCTCGGACAGAGCCAGGTCAAGCGGTTTTGGCTCTTTCGGCGGGTATTGCGCCGAATTCCGCGTTAACCGCTAAGCTGAGGGGGTAATGGTCCCGGGGAAGCCGGGCGACGTCTATTCCAAGGAGACTAAAGTGGCTGACACGTACAAGGGAGAGTTCTACTGCGTGAAGTGCAAGGCGAAGCGCGATGCCGAGGGCAAGATTGAAGTCAACGCCAAGGGCACCCGCATTGCCAAGGCCGTGTGCCCCGTGTGCGGCACCAACCTGACCCGCTTCCTGCCGAAGAAGTAAGGCTTACGTGAAAATGCCGGGCAGTGCCCGGCGTTTTCTTTTTTGCCGCCCTTCCGCCGCTGCGGTAAGGTTTTACCTCGCTGGCTTACGCCGGCACCCTTGGGGTATGGGGTAATTGGCAGCCCGCCGGATTCTGGTTCCGTCAGTCTAGGTTCGAGTCCTAGTACCCCAGCGCGAAAGCCGAGCCCAGACGGCGCACAGCGCCGGATGCGCAGGCTCGAAACGGTTCGAGAGGAAGCTCGCTTCCACTCGAGACGGCACGGGCGGCGAAACAACGCGGAGCGTTGTTTGGCGAGGCAAGCCTGGGGTCGCAGGCCGCGCAGCGGCCGAACACCCCAGCGCGACAACCGAATATGGCCCCGTTGTGTAGCGGCCTAGCACGCGGCCCTCTCAAGGCTGAAACGGCGGTTCGAATCCGCTCGGGGCTACTCCTCGCTTCGCTCGTCAAGACGACTCAATCGGTAGCTTGCGAGCGCAAGTGCTCGACGCGAACCTCAATCGCGTCTGCCAGGTAATGGCCTAGTCAGATCATGTTTGACTGGGCCATTGCGTTAAGTGGCCGACTGCGCAAAACCGCGGAAAGCTTCTTGCCGCGGGCCAACTCGTCGACGAGCTTGTCGAGATAGCGGATCTTGCGCATCAGCGGGTCTTCGACTTCCTCCACGCGCACTCCGCAGACCACGCCGGCGATGAGTTCGGCGTCCGGGTTGAAACGCGGGGCCTGGGCGAAAAAACCCTCCAAGTCCACTCCAGAGCGGATGGCCTCCTGGATGCCTTGGGCGCTGTAGCCGGTCAGCCATTGGATCACCTGATCCAACTCCTCTTGCGTCCGGCCCTTGCGCTCCACTTTGCGCAAGTACAGCGGATAGAGGTCGGCAAAGCGCATCTTGAAAACCCGGTGGCCGTCCATAACCACAGCCTAGCCGCGCCGCGCCGTAAGGCCCGCAGTTCGCCCGCCACGGGCGAGACCGGCATTGGACCGGCTACGCCGGGCGCAGGCCGTCAGGGGCGGGGAAACCCAGGGTAATCTCCTCGAAGGGAACGTCGATGGCGCCGAAATTGTCGGTGATGACGCGGATCCGCTCTCCAGAGACTTCGGCGATTCGGACGCGGATGGTGCCTTCGTCCGTGTCTAGCAGCCAAACACCGCTGAGGTACCCCAATCCCACGTCCTCCAACGCTTGCTCGGCGTCCGCCCAATCCACGGGGCCGGACAGCTCCCGGCCGAGCAACGAGACGGGCGCGAAACGGCCGCTGCGGGGGACAATCCACCCCAGGAGCTCCCGGTCGCGCCCACGGCGATACTCGATCCAGCTCGCGTCCACCGGATCATCCTTGCACGTAAGCGCCTGGGTGCCTACCGGCCGCCCAAGCCTGCGGCCATCGTTGCGGGCAACCCGGCGCTTCCGGCCCGGTCGCGGGCCATGGTGATGGCCGGGATGGCGTTGACACCGACGGCCAGGCCGGCTGGCGCGTCGGCGCGGCCATCCGGGGTGGTCCAGGGCAGGACGTTCAGCAGCCGCGCCGAACCGGGAACTTCCGCGAAACCGTAACGCCGGTAGAAGGCGATGGCACGCTGGTTGTACGGGGCAACGTCGAGGCGGGCCGCGGCCGGCCCCACCCAGCCGATGGCGGCGTCCATCAGCTGCCGGCCGACGCCGACGCCGATGACGGGCGGGTCGAGGTACAAGCCGAGGATTTCCGCGTCGTCCGGCCCACGCTTGGCCGCGTGGACGAAACCGGCTATCCGCCCGCCAACCTCGGCCACCCGGTAGAACGTGTCCGGCGCGGCGATTACCTGGGCGATGAATTCGGCCGACTGCGCCAAAGCCTGGACGGTCAGCCACGATTCGGTGAACTCCTCCACCCACTGGCGGGTGACCCCGTAATCCTCGTTCGGGTAAGTGGCAAGCCAAGACCGGGCATGAACCCGCCTGATCTCGCCGGCCTCAGCTACGGCCGCCTCCCTGATCACAGCCACCGCCCAATTATCACACCTCCCGCCGCCGCGCGCGGTGATCGGAACTGTGAGTGGTACGATTAGTATGATTTTCATGCAATAGCCGATTGGAGGAAACATGACGGCTGCAGACACCGGCGCCAGCGCAGGCGCCCAAGCGCAAGGCAAGGGCGAGACCCCCTGGCGCGGGTTCCCGTCCCCCGGCAAGATTTACGGCACGGCCACGGTGGGCGAGCGCGGGCAGGTTTCCATCCCGGCCGACGCCCGCAAAGACCTTGGCTTGAAGAGCGGCGACAAGGTGGTGGTTTTCGGCAACCGCGTCAACGGCTCAGTGGTGCTGATGAAAGCCGACCTGTTCGAAAACTTCGCCGACTTCTTCATGACGAAGCTGAACAAGCTTGGCGAGCACGCCCAATCCTTCTTCGACATGTTGACGCAGCCGGCGCCGGCGGACACCGGGGACGGGCAGGACGAGAGCCAATAGGCTGCCGCCATGCGCCAAGCCGACAAAGGCCGCTACCGGGCGACCGTCTCGCTCGCGGCCCGCTTCGCCGCCGAGCTGTGGTGGCTGGGCAAGACCCGGCGGCTGCGCTCCCCCGCCGACCACCAGGCCAAGCTGCGCGCCACCTACACCCGGCAGGCGCGCGAGTTCACCGAGTTCGCCAAAGAGCTGGGCGGGCTAATCATAAAGCTGGGCCAGTTCATGTCGGTTCGCATCGACGCGCTGCCCAAGGAGTACATCGAAGAACTGGGCAAACTCCAAGACGCCATCCCTGCCGAGCCGACCGCCCGCATGGTCGCGGTGGTTGAAGAACAGCTCGGCCAGCCGCTGGCCGCCGCGTTCGCCAGCTTCGACCCCGAGCCGATCGCCGCCGCGTCCCTCGGCCAAGTGCACCGCGCCGAGCTGCCCACCGGAGAGGTGGTGGCGGTGAAAATCCTGCGCCCCGGCATCGAAGACCTGATCGGCACCGACCTGCGCTCGCTGCGCACCGTCATGCGGCTGCTCGAGCGCTTCACCACAGTCGGCAGGTACATGGACGTGGACGGCTTCTGCCGGGATTTCGAAGAGACCTTCCGCGATGAGCTGGACTACCTCAAGGAGGGCAAGAACGCGGAGCAATTCCAGCGCAACTTCCTGACCAACATGCATGTGGAGATGCCCAAAATCCACTGGAGCCACACCCGCGCCCGGGTGCTCACCATGGAG
>JAISTI010000095.1 GCA_031272685.1 Propionibacteriaceae bacterium
GACGACATGATCGACACCGCGGGCACCATCTGCAAGGCCGCCGAGGCGCTGGTGGCGAATGGCGCCGCGAAAGTGATCGCCGCCGCCACCCACCCCATCTTCTCCGGCCCGGCTCCCAAGCGGCTGAACGAGGCGCCCTTCGACGAGATCATCGCCACCAACACCCTGCCGCTGCGCGAAGACGTGGTCATCCCGAACCTCACCATCTTGTCCATCGCCCCGCTGCTCGCCTCCGCCATTCGCGCGGTCTTCGAAGACGGCTCGGTCACGTCGCTTTTCAATTGAGATTGCGGCTTGGAGGCCGCAATGGCATATTGCGGCTCGGATAGGCTGGGGCCGTGCTAGAACCCGAAGGCGACTTGGTGCGGCTGTTCACCGACATCGTCAACATCGAATCAGTCAGCGGCAACGAAGGCCCGCTCGCTGACGCTGTGGAGGCGGCGCTGCGCCCGTACCCTCACCTGGAAGTCAGCCGATTTGCAGACACCGTCATTGCCCGCACCAACCTCGGTCGGGCTGAGCGGGTGGTTGTCGCCGGCCATCTCGACACCGTGCCGCTGGCCGGAAATCTGCCCGCCCGCCAGGAAGGGGAGCGGGTGTACGGCCGGGGCACCGCCGACATGAAAGGCGGGGTGGCCGTGGCGCTGGCCGCCGCCGCCCGGCTGAACAACCCCAGCCGCGACGTCACCTGGATTTTCTACGACCACGAAGAGGTGGACGAGAAAATGAACTCGCTGGGCCACCTCGACCCGGCGCTGCTCGCCGCCGACCTCGCCATCCTGATGGAGCCCACCAGCGCCGGCATCGAAGGCGGCTGTCAAGGCAATATGCGCTTCGCCATCACCACCAAGGGCGTTGCCGCCCACGCCGCCCGCGCCTGGAAAGGCCACAACGCCATCCACGAGGCTTTCGACGTGCTGGCCCGGCTGGTGCGCTACAAGCCGCGGGAAGTGGAAGTCGACGGGCTGGTTTACCGCGAGGGGCTGAACGCGGTGCGTATCGAGGGCGGCATCGCCTCCAACGTCATCCCAGACTCCTGCCGCATCGAAATTGCCTTCCGCTTCGCCCCCGACCGAGACGAGGCGGACGCCAAGCGCTTCTGCGAGCAAACCTTCACCGGCTTCCGGTTGGAGTATCTGGATTTCGCCCTCGGCGCGCGCCCCGGCCTGGATCGGCCCATCGCCCGCGAATTCGCCCAGGCTGTCGGCGGGCAGCCCAGGCCAAAATATGGCTGGACGGATGTCGCCCGCTTTTCCGCGCTGGGCGTCCCGGCGCTGAATTTCGGGCCGGGAGATCCCGGCAAGGCGCACGCCGATGATGAGTATTGCGACACCGGCGAGCTGGGCGTGAGCCTAAAAGCCCTGCTCGACTTCCTGGGCTGACTCCATACCTCCCAGAGAGCCAGCCCAGGACTTGGGGCGCGCGGGCGCTAGCCCAGGCGCGTCACCCCCTCAGTGTCGAGCGGGATGGTCAGGTCGGCCAGCACTACCAGCTGCCCGGCCTCGATGTCCTTGACCTCGATCCAGCCGTCCTTGCCAGCGACGCCGTATTCGACCTCCACGTCCTGCGCCTCGGCGGCGTCGGCGGAATCGACCACCTGCACTGTGCCGACGCCCGTGCCGGTCGGGGTGAGGGCGGAGGCGGGAATGGTGACCGCGTCGGAAGCCGTGCCGACCTCGATGGTGACGGTGGCGCTGGCGCCGGTGACCAGCAGGGCCTGCGGGTCGGTGACGGTGACCGTCATCGGATAGGCCGGATCGCCGGAAGAGGCGCCGAACCAGAAGTTGTCGGAGGTGGCGGCCAGCGGGCTGATGGCGGTGACTTCTCCGGACAACTGAGCCTGGGAGCCAACCGGGGTGACGGTAACTGGGGTGCCGAGGTCGATTACCTGGCGCACCGACAGCGGCACGTCCAGGGTCACGACGGCCGTTTCGGAATCGGTGATGATGGTGACGGTGCCCGACGAGCTGCCGCCCTTGACCAGGGTGAGCGCCCCGACCGTGCCGGACACCGAAGCGGTCAGCTTTGCCGCTTTCAGGTTCTTGTTCGCCGCCTTGAGCTGCTGTTCGGCGCGGATCACCGAGGCAAGCGCCCGAGCCTCCTGCGCCTCGTCGACGGCGGGCGTGACGGTCTTGTATTTCACCTTCGGCTGGCTTGCCCCGCCGCCGCTGCTGCCGCCGGCGGCCTTCTCCGCCGCCGCGAGCTGCTTCTGCACCGCGTCCAGCGCTGTAATCGCCTTTTGCAGGTTTTCGGTGGCGGTGGCGCACTGTTTGGGCGTCAGGCCATCAGTGCATTTCTTCAGATATTTCTTGTTGGCCTTGGCCAAATCCTTCAGCCCATTGTTCGCGGCGGTGATCAGGGCGGTGGAATCGGTGCTGCTGCCGCCGGGAGTGCTGCCGCCGCCGGAGACGGCGTTCTTGCTGCTCGATTTGGACGACGAAGTGGTGACCGGCACCTTGTAGGAGGCCGGGTGCTGCACGGTGTAAAGCTGAGCTTCGGCTTGCGCCAACTCGGCTTCGGCTTCGGCGACCGCCTGCTTCAACTCGATGGTGTAGAGCTTGGCGAGGGTGTCGCCTTCTTCCACCACGTCTCCGACGGCCACTTTCACCGACGAAACAGTTCCGGACGTGCCGAAAGACTCTTCCACGGTGCCTTCGCGGGCGGCGGTGCCGGTGGCGGACCACAGCTGCGTCACCGACCGGGTCTGGGCGGCGGCGGTGATGAAGCGCGCTTCGGCGGCCACGGCGGACGGCGCCGAAGCCAGGAAGGCCAGGTGCCCCACCAGCAGCGACAGAGCCGTCAGGATGGTAATTCTGCGTTTGGTTCTCATGGGTTTGCTCCTCTTTCGCTTCTCACTCGCTGCGCAGCGCGTCGATCGGGGCCATCTTCGCGGCCCGCGAGGCCGGGTACACCCCGGCGACGATGCCGATTGTCATGGCCACCGCCAAGGCGATCAGCGTTGCCGACATGGAGATGGAGACCGTCATGTTTTGCTCGGTCAGGAAGGGGTTGATCGCGGCTGCGCCGCCGAAGCCCAGGCCCACGCCCAGCAGGCCGCCGGTCAGGCCCAGGATGGCCGCCTCCACCAGGAACTGCTGGCGGATCACGCCCGGGGTCGCGCCCAACGCCTTGCGCAGGCCGATTTCGCGCACCCGCTCCGAGACGGACACCAGCATGATGTTCATCACGCCGATGCCGCCCACCAGCAGCGAGATGGCGGCGATTCCGCCCAGCAGCAGGGTGAGCAGGGCGGTGATCGACTCGACCGTCTCCACCAGCGACTGCTGGGTGCTGACGGTGAAGTCCATGTTGTCCGCCGTCACTTGGTGGGCGGAGAGCAGCGCCTTGTTGACTTCTTGCTGGGCGGCGGCGAGCCGGTCGGAGCTGGCCGCCTCCAGGTAGATGGAACTCAAGGCCGCGCCTTCGGCGAACCGATCGCCGTAGGTGGTGGACGGGACGATCACCACGTCGTCTTCATCGCCGGTCAGCGAGGAGCCGGATTCGGCCAGCACCCCGATGACGGTGAAAGTCTGGCTGTTGATTTGCAGGCTCTGCCCGATGGGCTCCTGCCCGGAGAACAGCTCCTCGGCGGTGGTGGTGCCGATGACGGCGACGCTGGAGTGCGCTTCCAACTCGGCCTTGGTGAAGAACCGGCCGGTGTCCACCGACTTGGCCCGCACCTCCAAGTAGTCGGGCACGGTGCCGTACATTTGGGAAGTCCAGGTGGTGGTGGCCGAGCGCAGGCTAGCGGAGCCGGAATATACCGGCGCGACGGCGGCCACGTCGGGCACCACGTCTTTGTCGGCCAGCATGGTGGCGTCGTCTTCGGTGAGGGATTCGAAGCTGGAAGCGCCCCGGAACGACCCGGAGGTCGTGGAGCCGGGGGTGACGATCAGCATGTTCGAGCCGAGGGCGTTGATCTGGTTGGTGATCGCCTCGGTGGCGCCTTGGCCCAGGCCGACGGTGAGCATCACCGCGGCGATGCCGATCAGGATGCCGAGCAGGGTGAGGATGGAGCGCATCCGGCGGGCGTTGAGCGCCTCGATGGCGGTGCGGACGGTCTGCAGGAACATCAGGCCTTCCCCCCTTCGATTTTGGCGGCCCCGCCCTGGGGGTTGGTCACGATCTTGGAGATGAGCCCGTCGCGCAGGTGGACCACGCGGGCGGCGCGGGCGGCGACTTCGGCCTCGTGGGTGATGACGACCAGCGTCTTGCCTTGGCCGTGCAGCTCGTCGAACAGGTCGAGCAGATCGTTGGTGGAGACGGAGTCGAGCGCGCCGGTCGGCTCGTCGGCCAGGATCAGCGCCGGGTCGGTCACCAGCGCGCGGGCGACGGCCACCCGCTGCTGCTGGCCGCCGGACAGCTCACCGGGCCGGTGCTCGGAACGGTCGGCCAATCCCACTCTGGCTAGGGCTTTCGCCGCCCGCTCGCGGCGCTGGCTGGCGGGCACGCCCGCATAGAGCAGCGGCACCTCCACATTGCGCAGCGCGGTGAGGGTGGGCAGCAGGTTGAACTGCTGGAAGACAAAGCCGATTTTCTGGTTGCGGATGCGGGCGAGCTGGCGTTCGCTCATTTCCGAGGTGTCCACACCGTCGATCTCGTATTCTCCCTCGGTGGCGACATCCAGACATCCGATGATGTGCATCAGGGTGGACTTTCCCGAGCCGGACGGCCCCATGATGGCGGCGTATTCGCCTTCTTCGACGTCGAGGTCGATGCCGCGCAGGGCCTGCACCTGAACCTCTTCAGAGCTGAAATAGGTCTTGCGGACTCCCCGCAAGGTGAGCAAATCTGTCATCGGGCGCGCCTCCTAGCCGCCCATGCGCTGCGGCCGGGACATAGCCGGTCCGCCTCCGCCGCCTTGGACCACCACGGTGCCGCCGCCGACGCCCATGCCGCCCATGCCCATGCCGCCGCCGAACTCGCCGTCGGTGGCCGCTTCGGTGGACATCGGGATATTCATGGTGATCTGCACCTCGTCGCCCTCGCTCAGCCCGGAGGTGACCTCAGTCAGGTCGCCGAGCGTCTTGCCGATGGTGATGTCGACTTTCGTGCCGTCGGCCTTGGTGACGTACATCTGCTCGCCGTCGGCCTGCACGGCGGCGGTGGCCACCGCCAGCACGTCCGGGGTTTCCGAGGTGGTGATGGTGGCGGTGGCGGTGGTGCCGGAGTAGAGCTTGTCGTTTTCGGCGGTGAGCTTGACAGTGACGGGGAAGGTGGCCTGCCCGTCCATGCTGGAGCTGGCCACGATGCCGACGGTGGCGACCTCGCCCTCTACGGGCTCTTGGGATTCGCCGATGGTGACGGTGGCTTTCTGCCCGGCTTTCACATTTGCGATGTCTGCGGATGAGACGGTGCCCTCCACCTGCCAGGCTTTCGGGTCGAGCACCAGGAAGGCGGCGCTGGAGGAGGTGTCCATGCTGGAATTGGAACCGCCGATGCTGTCGCCTTTGTTGATGTTCACCTCGGCGACAGTGCCCGCGATGGTGGATCGCAGCACCGCGCTCTTCAGGTTCGATTTCGCGGTGGCGAGCGCCGCTTTAGCGGATTCGACCTGCGCTTTGGCGGATTTCTTCTGCGCGGAGGTGCCGTCGTCGAGCGCGTCGGAATAATCCGCCTTCGCGCTGGTGAGGTTGGCCTCGGCCATCTCCACGGCGTCTTGTAGGTCGGCGTCGTCGATCTTGGCGAGTTTGTCGTCTTTCTCCACCACGTCGCCGACCTTCACGTAGACCTTGGTGACGGTGCCCGAGACGGCGAAGTTTAGCTCCGCTTGGGTGGCCGGGACGAGGGTGCCGTCCAGGCCGACGGTCTCGGAAAGGGTGGTGCGCTCGACGGTGGCGGTGCGGGTGAGGGTGAAGGGAACCTCCTCTGTCTCAGCGGGCTGCAATGCGTTGTACACCGCTACACCGCCACCGGCGAGCAATATCAGCGCCAAAGCGAGCACTATCCAGGTGCCGATTCGGCGCTTTTTCCGCCGTTTCGGCTGCGCTGCACCGGCTGGGGGGTCGGCGTTTTCAGGGGGCGCTGGATTGGCTGCGGTACTCGTTTTGGGCTGGTTCTCGGTCACGGCATCACCGTAGAAAGGGGCAATGTGGCATCAGTATGTTGACACTATGCCGTTTCTGTGAGTGCCGCCAGCGTGGGATGGCGTT
>JAISTI010000203.1 GCA_031272685.1 Propionibacteriaceae bacterium
AAGCACGGCATCACCACCGACGACGGGCTGCGCGAGTGGGGCCGGCGGCAGGCGTATATCGTGCTGGGCAACATTATGACCGCCGCTGCCCTGCTGTTCGTGGAGTCGTGCGCCCTGGAAGGCATCGACTATGCCGCCGTCGACCGGGTGCTGGCCGAAGAAGGGCTGATCGACCCGGCCGCCGACACCTTCGCCGTCGGGGTCGCCCTGGGATACCGGGCGGAAGACCCCAAGCGGGAGCGCACCCGCCGCCCCCTGGATGAGATAGCCGCCTTCCGGTAAACCGCCTGAAAGAACTTGGAGTAAACTGCCCTGCGGTGCCGACGCGCTCCATCGGCGCCGATCCGGGGCTGATTGCCCCTGCCAGCGAAGCGGAGCAGACGAAACAAGGAGACCCAAAGCCAAATGGCAAAGAAATACGTCTATGAATTCAGCGAGGGCGACGCCTCGATGCGCAACCTCCTCGGCGGCAAGGGGGCCAACCTCGCCGAGATGACCGGCCTGGGGATGCCCGTCCCGCAGGGATTCACCATCACCACCGAGGCCTGCACCCAGTATTACGAAGACGGCGAGCAGATCAACGACGAGATCCGCGCCGAGATCATGGAGCACGTCGCCACCCTCGAAGCCCAGCAGGGCAAGAAATTCGGCGATCCCGAAAACCCGCTGCTGGTTTCGGTGCGCTCCGGCGCCCGCGCCTCCATGCCGGGCATGATGGACACCATCCTGAACCTCGGCATCAACGAGACAGTGGTGGAAACCATCGCCCGCAAGACGAACAACCCGCGTTTCGCCTACGACTCGTACCGCCGCTTCATCCAGATGTACTCCGACGTCGTCATGGAGGTCGGCAAGGCCTACTTCGAGAAGCTGATCGACGAGATGAAGGAAGCCCGCGGCGTCACCCAAGACACCGAGCTGACCGCCGACGACCTCAAAGAGCTGGCTGAGCAGTTCAAAGCCGAATACAAGAACAAGATCGGCTCCGATTTCCCCTCCGACCCGATTGAGCAGCTTTTCGGCGCCATCAAGGCCGTCTTCCGCTCTTGGGACAACCCGCGCGCCATCTACTACCGCCGCATGAACGACATCCCCGCCTCATGGGGCACCGCCGTCAACGTGCAGTCCATGGTGTTCGGCAATATGTCCGAAACCTCCGGCACCGGCGTGGCGTTCTCCCGCAACCCCTCCACCGGCGACAAAGGCCTGTTCGGCGAATACCTGATGAACGCGCAGGGCGAAGACGTGGTGGCCGGCGTGCGCACCCCGCAGACCATCGACCAGCTCCGCGACCAAAACCCGGCCGTCTACGACCAATTCGTGGACATCGTGGGCAAGCTGGAAAACCACTACCACGACATGCAGGACATGGAGTTCACCATCGAAGAGGGCAAGCTCTTCATGCTGCAGACCCGCAACGGCAAGCGCACCGCCGCCGCCGCCTTCAAGATCGCCTGCGACCTCGTCGACGAAGGCCAGATCACCGAACACCAGGCCGTCGCCATGATCGACCCGAAGCAGATCGACGCGCTGCTGCACCCGCAGTTCGACGCCGCCGAGTTGAAGGCCGCCCAGCCGATCGGCAAGGGCCTGCCGGCCTCCCCGGGCGCCGCCTGCGGCCAGGTGGTTTTCACGGCTGAAGACGCCACTGAGTGGGCCACCAAGAAAGGCGCGGATGTCATCCTCGTCCGCCTGGAGACCACCCCCGAAGACATCGAGGGCATGCACTACTCGAAGGGCATCCTGACGGCCCGCGGTGGCATGACCTCCCACGCGGCGGTCGTCGCCCGCGGCATGGGCACCTGCTGCGTGTCCGGCCTGGGTGAAATCCGCTTCGGCGCCGACGAGAAGTCGTTCACCCTGGGCGGCAACACCTACAACGAAGGCGACTGGATTTCTCTGGACGGCTCCACCGGCAACGTCTACGGCCAGGCCATCAAGACGGTCCCGGCCGAGATCGGCGGCTATTTCGGGCGCATCATGGGCTGGGCGGACGCCATCCGCACGCTCAAGGTCCGCACCAACGCCGACACCCCCTCCGACGCCCAGCAGGCTCGCTCCTTCGGCGCCGAAGGCATCGGCCTTTGCCGCACCGAGCACATGTTCTTCGAGGCCGACCGCATCGCCGCCATCCGCGAGATGATCGTCTCCGAGACGGTAGACCAGCGCAAGGCCGCCTTGGCCAAGCTGCTGCCGATGCAGCGCGGCGACTTCGAAGGCATCTACGAGGCGATGGAAGGCCTGCCGGTCACCATCCGGCTGCTCGACCCGCCGCTGCACGAGTTCCTGCCCACCGATCCCGAAGACATCAAGGCGCTGGCCGCCGAGATGGGCTTGACGGTGGAGCACCTGAACGGCATCATCGCCTCGCTGCACGAGTTCAACCCGATGATGGGCCACCGCGGCTGCCGTCTCGACGAGCTTGCCGACGCCAACCTGGTCGAGCTTGGCGAACGGGTCGTTCTCGTAGATCTTCTTGTCGTAGTAGGCGTCGAGGAACTTGCCG
>JAISTI010000010.1 GCA_031272685.1 Propionibacteriaceae bacterium
CAGGGTGTCCCCCGGTTCGGCTTCTGGGGAAGGGCGGGCGTTGGCGACGGCCGCGTGGCAGCGTTCTTTGGCGTCCTGGTAGCTGGTGGTTTGGAAGACCCGCAGATTTACCCCTTCCAGGCTGGAGAGCAGGTTCATCACGACGTGCGGCAGCAGCTTGCGGGCCTTGCCTTGCCCGGCGGCGGGGTTCACGACGAGGGTGAAGGTGGGCGGCTCGATGTGCGTCATGTCTGGGCCTTGAGTTTACGTTTATCGTGGATGTGCGCGATGACCTCGGCCACGATGTAGAGGATGGCCATTGGCAGCGAGAGGGCCAGCATGGAGAAGGGGTCGGTGGAGGGGGTGGCCACCGCGCCGAATACGAAGATACCGAAGATGACGTACGAGCGGGCTTTGGCTAGGGCTTTCGCCGAGACAACTCCCATGAGGTTCAGGCCGACGACCACCAGCGGGATGAGGAATCCCAGGCCGAAGATGACCATGAGTTGCAGGGTGAGGCTCAAGAAAGAGTTTAGCTCCAGCAGGTTTACCACTGGCACGGTGTCGGGGGTGAAGGAGAGCATCACCCAGATGCCCTGCGGCATGATGTAGTAACCGACGCCGACGCCGGCGAGGAACAGCGGGATGCCCACCCCGAGGAAGATGGCGGCGCCTTTGCGCTCGCGGGCGCGCAAGCCGGGGGCGATGAAGCGCCACAGTTGGAAGAGCCAGACGGGGCTGGCGGCGACGGTCCCGGCGGTCAGGCACACTTTGATGGCCAGGGTGAAGGGCGCGGTGACGCCTTCGATTACCGGGGCGGGCTGCAGTTGCGGGTAACGCTCGGCGAGGATGGCCACGGCCCGTTCATATGGCCAGAGCAGCAGGCTGTAGAGCTGGTCGTACCAGATGGCGGCGACAGCGCTGCAGACGATGACGGCGGCGATGGCGACGATGAGGCGGTAGCGCAACTCGCGCAGGTGGTCTGCTATCGACATGACCCCGTCCTTGGCTTTCGGCGGGCGGAGCCAGCTTCGCCAGGACATCAGTTCGCGGCTGGATCCGCCGGCTCGGACGAGGCGGCGCCGGCTTCGGTTGCGGCGGCGTTCTCGCCCTTATGCAATTCGTCTTTGAAATCGTGGATGGCCTTGCCGGCGTTCTTTCCGATTCCGGCGATCCGCGCGCCGCCGAACAACAGCAGCGCCACTACGGCGATGATGACCCATTCCCAGCCGCCCATCGGCATCCCTCCTATTCGGCCGGCTCCAGCGCGGCGAAGTCGATTTTCCCGAGCAGCTCGGCCAGCTCGCTCCCCCGCTGCCCGAGCATCTCCAGCTCGGAGAAGACGTCGGCGGCCTTGTGGGCCAGCCACACGGTGAAGCACACCAGCATGACGAGCATCGCGAGGAAAATGCCGAGGAAGACCCAGACCCAAACCATGGGCACAGCCTACTTCACCGGGGCGCCATAGCGGGCCAACGCGTCCCGCGCTTCGGCGGCGGCCGGCTCCAGGGCCGCGGCCGGTTGAACATCCAAGAGGTCCGGCCCCAGCCGCAGCAGCTGCGCGGTGAGCCAGTGTTGGTCGGCAACCAGCAAATCCACCTCGACCGCGTCGGCGGACTTTCGCACTTCGCGAACCGGCCAGTAGTCGGCGAGCCAGGCGGCCTTGGGCGCGATGGCCAGCGTCACCAGCTGCGCGCCGGGACGGCTGGCGACCCAGTCCGGGTCGAAGGGCGGGGGCTCGCCGCGGGCTTGCGCGGGCTCGTCCAGGATTGTGACCGAGCCGATGCGGTCGAGGCGGTAGGTGCGCCAGCCTTCGCGCTGCCGGCTCCACGCTTGCAGATACACGTAGCGGGCGGCGGTGGTGACGAGCTTGGGCTCGGCCTGCACCTGCACGGTCTTTTCGCCCTGCACGTCGTAGTCGAACGCCACGACCCGCTTGTCGTTTATGGCCTTGGCGAGCGCTTCGCGCACCTGGGGATCGCCGGCGGATTCCACCACCGCCACCGGCACGTTGGCCGCCTCGCCGGCGGCGGCGCGCAGCTTTTCCAACGCCGATCGGGCGGCGGCCAGCTCGTCTCCGGCAGCCAGTTCGGCGACTGCCTGCAGGCCCACGATCAAGGACAGCGCCTCGTCTTTGGTGAACCGCAGCGGCCGGGTGAGGAAATCGGCGTTCGAAAGGAAGATGTCGCCTTCGTCCAGCCCTTCGATGTCGATGTCGATGAGGTTTTCCGGGCCGCGGTCTTGGTCTCCGACGAATTGCAGGATTTCCACGTCTTTGCGCAGTTGGGCGGCTCCCACCCCGAATATCCGCGCGGTTTCAGCCAAGTCGGCCCAGCCGCCGTGGGACGCCAGATATGGGATGAGCGCCAGCAGCCGGCGCACCTGGCTGTCGGATTTCATGCCCGGCCTCCGATCGCGCGCAGACGGGCGGCCACTTCGTCGCGCAGCTCTGCGGGCTCGACGACCAGCACGTCCGCGCCGTAGCCGGCCAGCTCGGCGGCGAACTGCCCGTCTTGGCCGTAGCGGAACCGGTAGCGCCCATGGCCCGCCGGCTTGCCTCGCCGGGACAGGCTGGGCGCCGCGCCGGGGCGGATTTCCACCACGCATTCGGCGTCGGCGGCGTCGTCGGTGAAGAGCTTGTCGAAGCCGGGATCGGTGGGAGGGAAACTGCCGGGCCGCCCATCCCGCCGGGCCGGTTCGCTGAAGCGGGAGAGCTTGAAAGTTCGGGGCTCGCCGCGGTCGGTGTCGAAGCCTTTCACGTACCAGGCTCCGTGGCGGCTGGCCAGGCCCCTGGGCTGCAAATGCCGGGTTTGGCCTTGGTAGCCGAAACTCACCGGGCAACGGTCGGCGATGGCGCCGGCCAGGGTGTCGAAGCTCTCGCCTTCGGCCCGGATGGCGGGCGCGAGCGCGAGCGCGCGGCCGGGATCGGGGTTAAGCCCGGCGGCGCGCAGTTTTGCCAACGCCTGCACCGCCTGCTCGGATTGCGCGGCGCTTTGCCAGACCGACCCGGCCAGCGCCACCATCGCCGCCTCGGCGGCGGTGAACTCGACCGGGGGCAGCTCGAAGCTGGCCCGGCGCACGCGGTACCCGTCTTCGCCGTCGGGGGCCTCACCGACCTCGATGGGCACGCCCAAGGCCAGCAGTTCGGCTTTGTCCCGTTCGAAGGTGCGGTTGAAGGTGTTTGGGCTCAAGTCGCGGTAATCGTCGATCAGGGCCCGCAGGCGTTGTTAGGGCACGAAGCAGCGGGCGGTGAGCAAGGTCACCGTCAGATTTAGCAGCCGTTCCGATTTCACCGCCGACATCAGGCCTCCGATGGCTATGGTTGTTAGCAGGCTATCGCAAGGAGGTCAATGGCGGGACGATACGCGCCGAGCCCGACTGGGCCGCTGCACCTGGGCAATCTGCGTACCGCGCTGGTGGCGTGGCTGCTGGCGCATGCCACCGGCCGCCAGTTCCGGCTGCGGGTGGAGGACCTCGACCGCGACCGGGTGCGCGCCGCCGGCGACGTAGCCGCCGGGCAGCTGGCCGACCTCGCCGCTTTGGGCATCACTTTCGACGGGAAGCCTGTCTGGCAAAGCGA
>JAISTI010000053.1 GCA_031272685.1 Propionibacteriaceae bacterium
GGCAGCAAACAAGTGATCAAGACCTGGTCGCGCCGCTCGATGGTGGTGCCGGACATGATCGGCCACACCATCGCGGTGCATGACGGCCGCAAGCACGTCCCGGTGTTCGTCACCGAGTCGATGATCGGCCACAAACTGGGCGAGTTCGCCCCCACCCGCACCTACCGCGGGCATGTGAAAGACGACAAGAAAGCGCGCAGGCGCTAGGAGGGATGCGATGAGCAAGGAATCACGGCCAAACCGCCGCGAGGCGCTGCTCGGCGATCGCGCCGGGGCGTACGCCATCGCGAAGCATGTGCGCATGTCGCCCACCAAGGTGCGCCGCGTCATCAACGTCGTCCGCGGCCTGCCGGTGCCGGACGCGCTCGACACGTTGAAGTTCGCCCCGCAGGCGGCCAGCGAGCCGGTGTACAAGGTGGTCGCCTCCGCGGTGGCCAACGCCGAGAGCACCGAGGGGTTGCGCGCCGACGAGCTTTTCATCTCGCAGGCGTTCGTAGACGAGGGGATGACGCTGCGGCGCATCCGCCCGCGCGCCAAAGGCCGCGCCGACCGCATCATGAAGCGCGCCAGCCACATCACCGTAGTGCTTGAGCCGAGGAAGGGAGCATAAATGGGGCAGAAAGTTAATCCCAACGGTTTCCGCCTGGGCATCACCACCGACCCCAAGACCCGCTGGTTCGCCGACAAGGAATATGCCGCGCTGGTTGACGAAGACGTGAAGATCCGCCGCTTCCTGAACAAGAGCTTGGAGCGGGCCGGCATCTCCTCCATCGAGATCGAGCGCCGCGGCGAGCGTGTCTCCATCTTCCTGCACGCCGCCCGGCCGGGCATCGTCATCGGCCGCAACGGCGCCGAGGCGGAGCGGGTGCGCGCCGATTTGGAGAAGCTCACCGGCAAGCAGGTGCAGCTCAACATCCTGGAAGTCAAGAATCCCGAAACCGACGCGCAGTTGGTCGCGCAGGGCATCGCCGAGCAGCTCGGCGCCCGCGTGGCCTTCCGCCGGGCGATGCGCAAGGCGCAGCAGTCCGCGATGCGCGGCGGCGCGCTCGGCATCCGGATTCAGTGCTCCGGCCGCCTCGGCGGCGCCGAGATGAGCCGCTCCGAGTTCTACCGCGAGGGGCGGGTGCCGCTGCACACCCTGCGGGCGGACATCGACTACGGCTTCTACGAGGCCCGCACCACCTTCGGCCGCATCGGCGTGAAGGTCTGGATTAACCTCGGCGACGTTTCCGGCAACCGCCAGGAGCGCATCGCCCAGAAAGCCGCCCGGCAGGCCGCCGGCGGCCGTACCCGCCCGGCGCGCGGACCGCGCCGTGAGGGCGGGGCCCCCCGCGGTGAAGGACGCGGCGGCCGCCGTCGCGCCGAAGCCGCCCCCGAGGGTGCCGCCCCGAGCACAGAGGAGGCAGGTGCCTGATGCTTATCCCACGTAGGCTCAAACACCGTAAGCAACACCACCCCAAGCGCAGTGGTGTGGCCAAAGGCGGCACGAAGCTCGCCTTCGGCGATTACGGCATCCAGGCGCTGGAGCCCTCCTATCTGACGAACCGCCAGATTGAGAGCGCCCGTATCGCCATGACCCGCCACATCAAGCGCGGCGGCAAGGTCTGGATCAACGTGTACCCAGACCGCCCGCTGACCAAAAAACCCGCCGAAACCCGCATGGGTTCGGGCAAGGGCTCTCCGGAATGGTGGATAGCCAACGTCAAGCCCGGCCGGGTGCTCTTCGAGCTGTCCGGCGTGACGGAAGAGGTCGCCCGCGAGGCGATGCGGCTGGCCATCCACAAGCTGCCAATGAAGGCGCGTTTCATCAAGCGTGAGGTCGGTGATATCTGATGGCAAAGCTATCCGCAGCGCAACTGCGCGGCATGAGCCGCGACGAGTTGAACGCGAAAGTCGTAGAGCTGAAGGACGAGCTGTTCGGGCTGCGCTTCGCCGCCGCCACCGGCCAGCTCGAATCCCACGGCCGCCTGCGCGAAGCCCGCAAGGACATCGCCCGCATCTACACCGTGATCCAGGAGCGAAACCTGGGCATTATCCCCGATCCTGACGAGGTGAACTGATGACTGAGACCGCAACCGAGAAGATTGCCCGCGGCGCCCGGCGCGTGCGCGAGGGGATCGTGATCTCGGACAAGATGGACAAGACGATCACCGTCGAGATCGAGATGCGCGCGAAGCACCCGCTCTACGGCAAGATCATCACCAAGTCCCGCAAGCTGAAGGCCCACGACGAGCAGAACACGGCCGGCGTGGGCGACCGCGTGCGCGTGATGGAGACCCGCCCGACGTCCGCCACCAAGCGCTGGCGGCTCGTCGAGGTCATCGAGAAGGCCAAGTGAGGTAGCGATGATCCAGCAAGAAACCCGGCTCAAGGTGGCCGACAACACCGGCGCCAAGGAGCTGCTGTGCATCCGGGTGCTCGGTGGTTCCAAGCGCCGCTATGCCGGCCTGGGCGACCTGATTGTCGCCACCGTGAAAGACGCCATCCCCGGCGGCAATGTGAAGAAGGGCGAAGTGGTGCGGGCGGTCGTCGTCCGCACGGTCAAGCCCACCCGCCGCGCCGATGGCTCGTATATCAAGTTCGACGAGAACGCCGCTGTCATCCTCAAGCCCGATGGCGACCCGCGCGGCACCCGCATCTTCGGCCCGGTGGGCCGCGAGCTGCGTGAGAAGCGCTATATGCGGATCATCTCGCTGGCACCGGAGGTGTTGTAAATGCATGTGAAGAAAGGTGACCAAGTGCTGGTCATCGCCGGCAAGGACAAAGGCCGCAAGGGCGAGGTGCTCGCGGTCGACATCGAGCGCGGCCGCGTGGTCGTGTCCGGCGTCAACGTGGTGAAGAAGCACCGCCGTGAACAGCCCAACACCCAGACCCGCCAGAACACCCCCGGCGGCATCATCACCACCGAGGCCCCCATCGACGCCTCCAACGTGCAACTGCTGGTGAAGGTCGGCGGCAAGGAAGTGCCTACCAGGGTCGGCTTCAAGCGCGTCGAGGTCGCCAAGCGCCGCCCCGACGGCTCCGAGTACACCGGCTACCGCTCGGTGCGCATCGCCCGCAAGACCGGGAAGGAGATCTGATGGCCAAGAAAGAAGCCAAGACCGAAGCCGAAGCGGCCCCCCAGGCCGCCGAGGAGAAGGTGCCGCCGCGCCTCAAAGAGCGCTACCGCTCCGAGATCGCCCCGGCGCTGAAAGAGGAGTTCGGCTACGAAAACGTGATGCAGATTCCGTCGCTGACGAAGATCGTGGTGAACATGGGCGTCGGCGAGGCGGCCCGCGACGCCAAGGTGATCGACCACGCGATCGCCGACCTGACCCTCATCACCGGGCAGAAGCCGGTCATCACCAAAGCCCGCAAGTCCATCGCCCAGTTCAAGCTGCGCGAAGGCATGCCGATCGGCTGCCACGTCACGCTGCGCGGCGACCGCATGTGGGAGTTCGCCGACCGGCTGCTCACCCTCGCCCTGCCGCGCATCCGCGACTTCCGCGGCCTGTCGGCCCGCCAGTTCGACGGCCTGGGCAACTACACCTTCGGCCTGACCGAGCAGGTGATGTTCCACGAGATCGACCAAGACAAGATCGACAAGCTGCGCGGCATGGACATCACCTTCGTGACCACCGCCAAGACCGACGACGAGGGCCGGGCGCTGTTGACGCGCCTCGGATTCCCGTTCAAGGCCCCCGAGAATGACATCCCCGACGAGAAGAAGCTGCGCCGCCGCCCGGCGTTCACCGGCAAGAAGAGGAAGTGACATGGCAAAGACCGCCCTCAAAGTGAAGCAGTCCCGCAAGCCCAAGTTCCAGGTGCGGGCCTACACCCGTTGCAACCGGTGTGGGCGCCCGAAGTCCGTGTACCGCGCCTTCGGCCTGTGCCGCATCTGCCTGCGCGAGCTGGCCCACCGCGGCGAGCTTCCCGGCGTCACGAAGTCCTCCTGGTAGAAACTACGCGCCGCAGGTCCGATGGAAACCGCGGCGGGAAAGAAGAAGCGTCATGACAATGACCGACCCGATAGCAGACATGCTGACCCGTCTGCGCAACGCCAACCAGGCGTACCACGATTCCACCACGATGCCGCACTCGAAAATCAAGGCCGGCATCGCGGAAATCCTCAAGGCACAAGGCTATATCTCTGATTTCGCCGTGCTGGAGCCGGCTGAGGGCCAGGTGGGCAAGCAGCTCAAGGTCACGCTGAAATACGGCGCCGACCGCGAGCGCTCGCTGGCTGGGCTGCGCCGCATCTCCAAGCCGGGCCTGCGTGTCTACGCCAAGTCCACCGCCTTGCCGAAGGTGCTCGGCGGCCTCGGGATCGCGATCATTTCCACATCCCAGGGCCTGCTCACCGACAAGGAGGCCAATGCCCGGAAGGTCGGCGGGGAAGTCCTCGCCTACGTGTGGTGAGGGAGGTTTGAGATGTCACGAATCGGAAGATTGCCAATAACCATCCCCGGCGGGGTAAAGGTCGATATCGACGGCCAGCAGGTGTCGGTGAAAGGCCCCAAGGGCGAGTTGAGCCACACCGTCGTCGAGCCGATCAAGGTCGGGCTGAACGACGAAGGGCAAATCGCCGTCACCCGCCCCGACGACGAGGCGCTGAACCGCTCGCTGCATGGCCTGACCCGCACCCTGATCAACAACATGGTCATCGGGGTGACGGATGGGTATTCCAAGAAGCTGGAGCTGATCGGCGTCGGCTACCGCGTGAAGCTGAACAGCCCCAAGCAGCTCGAATTCGCGCTGGGCTTCTCGCACCCGGTGGTCGTAGACGCCCCCGAGGGCATCACCTTCGACGCCGAGACCCAAACCCGTTTCGTGGTCGCCGGCATCGACAAGCAGCTCGTCGGAGAGGTGGCGGCGAATATCCGCAAGATCCGCCCGCCGGAGCCCTACAAGGGCAAGGGCGTGCGCTATATCGGCGAGCATGTGCGCCGCAAGGCTGGAAAGGCTGGTAAGTGATGGCCATCGCACTCAAGACCCCGAAGAAGCTGGCAGACCGGCAGAGCGCCAAAGTGCGCCGCCAGTCGCGCGCCCGCAAGAAGATCTCCGGCACCGCCGAGCGCCCGCGCCTGGTCGTCACCCGCTCCTCGCGGCACATCGTCGCCCAGGTGATCGACGACACCAAAG
>JAISTI010000094.1 GCA_031272685.1 Propionibacteriaceae bacterium
TGGCGACCGGCCCGTCGTCGATGGTGAGGGCGATGCACTTGGCCTTCTTGCAGTCGACGGTGCCCAACGGCGGCGACGGGTTGGCGGGAGCGGCGGCCTGCGCCGACTCGGACGGCTCGGCGCTGGCGGACGCCTCGGCGACGGCGCTGGGCGCCGCCTCGGAGTCGGCGGGAGCCGGCGCGCTCTGGGCCGGGTTCGGATCGACGGTAATCTCGCTCGGCAACGGCGCCAGCTCGGCGTCAGAAGACGGGATTTCTTGAGCGGCGTCAGTTTCGGAAAGCGGCGGGTTGCCTTCGCCGGACGCCGTTTCGCTGACGACGGCATGCGGCTGCGGCTCCGCGGTTGGCGGCTCGCCGGAGACCGGCATGCGCAGCGCGCAGCCGGCGAGCAACAGGAGAACCGCCGCACACCCGATGAACTTCTTTGCTTTTGACATGAATACCCTCGGAGACGATGGTAACAGGCTAAGCCAGCGGCTGGCCCGAAGCCTGGCCGTCGGCGGCGTCGTCCACCACCATCCGCATGCGGGTTACCACGCCGGTCAGGCCGCGGTGGTCACGCGGGAAGAACACCATGATGAAGCTGAGCAGGCTGAACAGCACCCAGTAGCCGCGCAGCGGCTCCAAACCGGCCAGCACTATGAACGGCCCAACGCCGAAGGCGAACTTCCCGATCCGCTGCAGCCAGCGGTATCGCGGGTTTTCCACCGGGCGGATGTCCACGACGATTTCGCCGACCGTCTGCCCGCGCGCCAGGACGGTGACCAACTCGAAGGCCAGCGGCACCCCGACGAGCATCCAGGTGTCGGCGGCCGTGGCCGAATTCCCAAGTGATTCCTGCCACAGGTACAGCTCGGCGGCCCGCCAGGCCACCGAAGCGCCGCCACCGACAATCAAGAAGACCACGAGGTCGGCCAGCCCACCGGTGAAACGCCGCCCGGCGGTGACGTGATCGATCTTGGGCGCCGGCCGGCCGCTGCCCAAAAGCCACAAAATGGGCAGGGCCAGCAGCGATCCGATGAGCGCCCCGCCGGTGTTGAGCAAGATGTCGTCTACGTCGAAGGTGCGGTAGGGGCACGGGTACAGACCCCAGATGCCGGTGAGCTGGGTGGTTTCTATCAGGGCACTGATGACCAGCCCGATGGCGGTGGCCAGCACTACCCCGCGCCGGGCCAGCAGCCGCAAAAACCCGCCCAGCGGCATGAAGAGGAACACGTTGAACACCACTTGCAGCAGCGCCCGGTTGTGCAGCGAGCGGCCGGCCGGGTCGTCGAAAATGTCCTGGATGAACGAGAACGGGTGGAAATTCGCCGCCACGCACTTGTAATCCGAACTCTCCGGCAGCGGGATGAGGGTATAGCTCCACAAAGCCACCGCGTAAACCATGACGGCCAGCAGCAGCAGCAAGTCGATCAGCCGCAGCCTCCCGGCTCGCCGGTAGCGCACCGCCACCGTGGGCACAAACGCGAAGAACGCCAGCAGGCATCCGGTGAATATTGCAACGAGGGTGCTCGGCCCGAATTGACGCAGCATCCAATACTCCTTGTCCGGTCCCTACCCCCGGTCGTTCGCCCATTATCTCCCATTAGCGGCGGTGTTGGAAAACCCCGGCGGCGACACGCTCGAAAACGTGCGGCTCGATCTTGAAACCCTGCGGGCGGCGGATGTGCCGCGGATCGAGGCGGATCACCCGGTCGACACGCGCCTCCGAAGACCGGCCGCGCTGATCCCATGGCCCGGTGCCGATGTCCACCCAGTACCGGCCGTGGGACGCCTCTTCTTCCTTGTCGCGGTCGTGGTCTTTGCTGGTGAGCATCAGCCCCAGCAGCCACGGGCCGTCATGGCCGACGACCAACACCGGCCGGTCTTTGCCGATCTCGAAATCTTCCTCATAGGGCACCCAAGCCCAAACCACCTCGCCAGGATCGGGCAGCTCGTCGGGATGTGGGCGGTATTCCAGGTGCGGCTGGCCCAAGAAGTCGCCCGGATAGACGTACGGCGCGGGCACCGCCTCCATCAGCGAGTGCAGCTTCGGATCGGCGAAATGCCCCCAAATCCGGCGGGCGGCTTCCCGGTGTTCGGCGGTCTGTTGGCGCAACGCGGCCCCCTATCGGTATTTCGGCAGCGGCCCGTAGGCCACGTTCTCGGGCATCGCCTCGAAGGTGGGGGCGGGATGGCGCCGCGCGTGGCAGGCCCGGAAGAAGCGGCCGGTGGCGGGTAGCCAGAGCGCAAACAGCCCGGCGAACGCCAGCCCGGCCACCGCCCAGCCCAGCCAGCCGATCAGCGGCGCGGCGCAGGCGAGCAGGAAGGCGAAGATCCCCCAGATGCGCGTCCACTTGTAGCCCAGGTAGCCGTACCAGCCGGCGATGCCCAGGAACGCGCCGATGATGACGGCGCCGACGGTGAGCGCGCACACCAGCAGCACCTGGGAGAGCATGTCCGCTTGCGGGAACCAGGAAAACAGGGTGGTGCCCTGCGGGAAAGCCGCGGCGGTGAGCCAGTAGCCCCAGATGAGCGCCGCGAACAGCGCCGCGTCGGCGGCGAAGAAGCAGCCCAGCGCGAACAGCGCGGTGAACGGGCGGCGGGGCTCATTGGGCATGTGCCAAAGCCTAGCGAACTATGCTTTGGGCTATGCCCGGAAAAGCTGTGCTCTTCGACTTGGACGGAACGCTGGCCGACACCGTCCCGCTGTTGTTGGAATCGTACGCGCGCACCGCCCAGCAGGTGCTCGGCGTCCCGGCCGACCTCGAACTGCACCGGCGCTGGATCGGCCGCCCGCTGCGAGACACCTTCGAGAACATCTACGGCCCGGAGCATGTGGAAGCGATGGTGGCCGCGTATGACGAGATCAACGTCGCCCTCACCGTCAGCGACACCCGGGAGTTTCCCGGCATCCGGGATCTGCTCATCGAATTGGCGCAAGCGGGAGTGGCCGTCGGGGTCGCCACCGCCAAACGCGCCCCTGCCGCGAAGCTGACCCTGGCGGCCGCCCAGTTGGCCGGCGTGGTGGAGGTGGTGGCCAGCGCCGAAGACACCGACGCGCACAAGCCCAGCCCCGAACCGCTGCTGAAAGCCGCCGCCGCCCTGGGCGCACAGCCCTGCGAAACTGCCTATGTCGGCGACGCGGTGACGGACATCCAGGCCGCGAAAGCCGCCGGCATGAAAGCGGTCGCCGTCTCCTGGGGCGCGGCCACCGCCGCCGAGTTGGCCGCCGAAAACCCGGACGCGCTGGCCGCCACCGTGGCCGAGTTGCGCGCCATCCTGCTCGGCTGAGGCTTTGGTTTTTGCGCCCGCCCGGGCAACAACCCCGGCCGGGTTGAAGTACGCTATATGTCCGTACCAGACCCCCAGGACTTCAAGGAGTGCAGAAAATGACCAGGGTTGCCAACAAGAAGTGGCGCAGCAAGTTGATGTCGGCCGACGAGGCCGCCAAATTCATCAAGAACGGGATGAACGTGGGCGTCAGCGGGTTCACCGGCTCCGGATACCCCAAAGCCGTGCCGGTGGCACTGGCCGAGCAGATCAAGGTTGCGCACGACCGCGGCGAAGAGTTCCAGGTCGGCATCTTCACCGGCGCTTCCACCGCGCCCGAGCTGGACGGCTCGCTCTCCGACGTCTTCGGCATGAAGCTGCGGATGCCCTACCAGTCCGACCCGTCCATGCGCGCCCGCATCAACGACGGCACCACCACCTACGTCGACGCACACCTGTCCCACTCCGGCCCGCAGGTGCTGGCCGGGCATTACGGCAAGATGGACTGCGCCATCATCGAGCTGACGGCCATCACCGCCGACGGCCGCCTCATCCCGTCGTCCTCGCTGGGCAACAACGTCTCCTGGATCGAAGCCGCCGAGTTCATCATCCTGGAGGTCAACTCCTGGATGTCGATGGGCCTGGAGGGCATGCACGACATCTGGTACGGCGTGGCGCTGCCGCCCGAGCGCACCCCCATCCCGATCACCTCCGCCGGGGAGCGCATCGGCCAGAAATACTACGAGATCCCCTTCGAGAAGGTCGTCGCCGTGGTGGAGACCGACGCCCCCGACCGCAACACCCCGTTCAAGCCGCTCGACGACGACTCCAAGAAGATCGCCGGGTATTACCTCGAATTCCTGGAGCACGAGGTCAACAAGGGCCGGCTGCCGAAGAATCTGCTGCCGCTGCAGTCGGGCGTGGGCAATATCGCCAACGCGGTGCTCTCCGGGCTGCTGGAAGGCCCGTTCGAGAATCTCACCTCGTACACCGAGGTGATCCAAGACGGCATGATCGACCTTATCGACGCCGGCAAGCTGGTGGCCGCCTCCGCCACCGCCTTCTCGCTCGGCCCGGATTACGCGAACAAGATGAACGACAACGCCGCCTTCTACGCCAAGTCCATCGTGCTGCGCCAGCAGGACATCTCCAACCACCCCGAGCCGATCCGCCGCCTGGGCGTGCTGGCCTGCAACGGCCTGAGCGAGGCCGACATCTACGGCAACGTGAACTCCACGCACATCATGGGCTCCAAGATGCAAAACGGCATCGGCGGCTCCGGCGACTTCACCCGCAACGCCTACATTTCAGCGTTCGTCACGCCGTCCACCGCCAAGGGCGGCGCGATTTCGGCGATCGTCCCGATGGTCTCGCACCACGACCACACCGAGCACGACACCCACGTCATCATCACCGAGCAGGGCCTGGCGGACATCCGTGGGCTCGGCCCGCAGCAGCGCGCCAAGCTCATCATCGAAAAGTGCGCGCACCCCGACTACAAGCCGCTACTGAGCGACTATTTCGAGCGGGCGGTGAAATCTGCGAACAGCCAGCACACCCCGCACATCCTCACCGAGGCGCTGGGCTTCCACAGCCGCTTCCTGGAGACGGGGACGATGCTCCCGTAACCGGGAAAACTGACGGGGGCTAGCCGCCCAACCGGGCGGTGGGGCGGATCACCAGCCCGGTGCGCAGCTTCGGCGTGAAGAACGTCGATTTCGGCGGCATCAGCAGGCCTTCGCGCGCGGTGCGCTCGATCTCGGTGATGGAAGTGGGGCGGATGAGCACCCCAGCGGAGTATCTGCCGGTCGCCAGCGCCTCCTTCACCTCGGCCAGCCCGTGCTGGTAGGTCACTTGCAGTTGCGCCCCGGCGGCGGTTTGCGGCTCGGCGAGCGGGGCCAGCGCGTGTTCCAGCAGCGCGCCGTCGAGGTTGCGCACCCCGGTGAAGGCCCCGGCTTTCGGAATCATCCACTCGGTGGCGCCGTCGGGGTGTAGGAAGACCAGCCGGCCGAGCGCCACCAGCTCGCGCAGGGTTTCCGGGGAGGCTTCCGGGGCGGGCTCGAAGTCGAAGCAGCCGCCCAGCACCGCCCGCAGGTGCGTCAGGCACACCCCGGAGTAGAGGCGGTGGATGGCGGCGATGGAAAGCTGGCCGGGGATGAGTTCGTTGACGAAGGCGAGGGTGTATTCGGCTTCGGTGTCTTGGCGGCCGGTGGCGGCGCGCACCTCGTCGCGGTAGGTCCGCGAAATGGCGTAGCGGTGGTGGCCGTCGGCGATCAGCACATCGTCGGAAGCCAAAATGGCTTGCAGGCGGGCGATTCGGGCAGGGTCGGACACTCGTTCGACAGAGTGCAGCACGCCCTCGGCGGTCATGGAGCCGAGCACCTCGCCGGGCTCGACCAGCGCGTCGGTCAGTCCGGAAGCCAGCGACAGCCCCCACACTGGCGAAAGGTTGCAGCCGGTGGCGCGGGTGAGATCGAGCCGGTCGGTTTTGGCTTTCGGGGTGGTCTGCTCGTGCGGCAGCACCCCACCGGCGCCTTCGTCCACAACTTCCAGCCCGCCGAGCAGGCCCACTATCACCCGGTCGGCCCCGGATTCGTCGGTGAAGCTCATCCGGTAGATGGTCAGCGACGGCTCGGCGTCTTGGATCAGCACCCCGTCGGCCAGCCATTCGGAGAGCAGCCGGGCGGCCCAGGCGTACGGGCCGATGGTGTGCGGGCAGGCGCGGGCGGCCGACGGCGGTTCTTCGCCCGGAGGGATCACCCCGGAACCGGTCAACTCCAACAGCCGCGCCGGCTCGTCCACGCGGACGATGTTGTGCGGGTCGGTCAGGGCCAAGTCCATCACGTCGGCGTCGGAGAGCACATCGTAGGGCGGGGCGATCACCAGGTCGAGGTTGGTGCCTGGGGCGTAGCGGATCGCCCGGAAGGGCGCGAATTTCGGCATGTCCCCAAGGCTAGAGGAGGGAAACGCACTTAGGCTAGTGGCACGTGGATGAAGAATTCGACGTGCAAGCCCACGTCCGCGAATCAGCGCTCAAAGCCTTCCAATTCCGGCGGGCCATCAAGGTGTTCGACCCCGGCCGCGACATCCCCGCGGCAGACCTCGACGTCATCTGGGAGGCCGCTCGGCTCTCCCCCACCTCCAACGGCTTGGAGCCCTTCAACCTGATCGTGCTGCGGGACGAGCGCGTTCGCGCGCGCCTCAAAGAAGAAGGTGGCGGCGGCGCGCAATGGGTGGACGCCCCGGTAGTCGTCGTCATCACCTCCAAGACGGGGGCGCAGTTGCACGCCGACTCCAGCTACCTGCGCCACATGAAGCTCGACGTGCAGGGATTCCCAGCGGAACAACTGGCGCAGAGGCAGCAGTCTATCGCGGCGTTCTTGCGCGACAAGCACGGC
>JAISTI010000126.1 GCA_031272685.1 Propionibacteriaceae bacterium
AGCTGACGTCCGCGCCGAAAAGGGCGACAAGAGCGCCAAAGCGAAATCCGTCGGCAAGCTGGTCGCAGACCGGGCGAAGTCGGCCGGCATCGAGGCGGTCATCTTCGACCGCGCTGGAAACAAATACCACGGCCGGGTGGCTGCCCTCGCGGACAGCGCCCGCGAAGCAGGCCTGAAGTTCTAGGAAGGTTGGGCAATGGCGATAACTACTCGTGAGTCGAACGAGCGTCGTGGAGACCGGCGGGACCGCCGGGACCGCGAGCCGCAGGTCGAGCGGGAGAAGAGCAACTACATCGAGCGCGTGGTGTCCATCAACCGCGTCGCCAAGGTCGTCAAGGGCGGCCGCCGGTTCAGCTTCACCGCGCTGGTCGTGGTTGGCGACGGCGAAGGCACGGTCGGCGTCGGCTATGGCAAGGCGAAAGAGGTGCCCGCCGCGATCGCGAAGGGCGTGGAAGAGGCCAAGAAGCATTTCTTCCAGGTGCCCCGCATCGCCCGCACCATCCCGCACCCCGTCCAGGGCGAACGGGCGGCCGGCATCGTGATGCTGCGCCCGGCGTCTCCCGGCACCGGAGTCATCGCCGGCGGCTCGGCGCGCGCGGTCCTCGAATGCGCGGGCATCCACGACGTGCTGGCCAAGTCGCTGGGCTCGGACAACGCCATCAACGTGGTGCACGCCACCGTGGCGGCGCTGCAGAGCCTGGAAGAGCCGGAGGCGGTGGCCAAGCGCCGCGGCCTCGCCGTCGAGGACGTCACCCCGGCCGCCGTGCTGCGGGCCCGCAAGGAGGCCGAGAACTGATGGCTACCAAGAAGAAGACAGCCCAAATCAAGATCACGCAGGTCAAGTCCGGCATCGGCGGCCTGCAGAACCAGAAGGACACCCTGCGCAGCCTCGGGCTGAAGAAGGTGGGCCAGACGGTCGTCAAAGAGGCCCGGCCGGAGATTGTCGGCATGGTCAAGACGGTCAGCCACCTGGTGTCCGTCGAGGAGGTATAGCAATGGCTCTGAAGGTCCACCACCTGCGCCCGGCGCCGGGCGCCAAGACCGCCAAGACCCGCGTGGGCCGCGGTGAAGGCTCCAAAGGCAAGACCGCCGGCCGCGGCACGAAAGGCACCGGCGCGCGCAAGGGCGTGCCCGCGAACTTCGAGGGCGGTCAGATGCCGCTGCACATGCGGCTGCCGAAATTGAAGGGCTTCAAGAACCCGTTCAAGGTTTCATACCAGGTCGTGAACGTGGCCCGCATCAACGAGCTGTATCCGGAGGGCGGCCAAGTCACCCCCGAAGACCTCGTGCTGCGCGGCGCGGTGCGCGACTCCGCGCTGGTGAAAGTCCTCGGCGACGGGGACATCAGCGTCAAGGTCGAGGTCAGCGCGCACGCGTTCTCGGCCGCGGCCAAGGAAAAGATCGAAAAGGCTGGCGGCTCGGTTATCGAGCTCTAGCGCCAATCCGACCGCTATGGTTGGAGTGAAGGGAGTTGGTCTGAATGCTGTCGACGTTCATCGACGTGTTCCGCACGCCTGACCTGCGCAAGAAAATCCTGTTCACGCTGCTGATCCTCGCCATCGCGCGAATCGGCTCGGTGGTGCCCACCCCGAACGTCAACATGGTCAACGTCAACGAGTGCCGCCTGCAAGCCGCCGAAGGGGCGAATGCCGGCCTGTACTCGATGATCAACCTGTTCTCGGGCGGCGCGCTGCTGCAGCTGTCGATTTTCGCGCTGGGCATCATGCCGTACATCACCGCGTCGATCATCGTGCAGTTGCTGGCGGTGGTCATCCCCCGCCTGGAGACACTCAAGAAAGAGGGCGGCGCCGGGCAGCAGAAGATCACCCAGTACACCCGCTATCTGACGGTCGTGCTGGCGGTGCTTAACTCCACCACGTTCGTCACCTTGGCGGTGAACGGGCAGCTGTTCTCGGGCTGCGCCCTCGACATCGTCTACAACAAAGACATCTTCAACATCATCGGCATGATCCTGGTGATGACGGCCGGCACCGGCGTCATCATGTGGCTCGGCGAGCTGATCACCGACCGCGGCGTCGGCAACGGCATGTCGGTGATGATCTTCTCCCAGATCGCCGCCCAGTTCCCCTCCAACCTGTGGAGCATCAAGGAAAGCCGCGGCACCGAGGCCGAGGGATGGCTCATCTTCTCGCTGGTGCTGGTCGTGGGCTTCCTGGTGATGGCGGCTGTCATCTTCGTGGAGCAGGCGCAGCGGCGCATCCCAGTGCAATACGCCAAGCGGATGGTCGGGCGCCGGCTCATCGGCGGCACCACCACCTACATCCCGCTGAAGGTGAACCAGTCCGGCGTCATCCCGGTCATCTTTGCCTCGTCGCTGCTCTACATACCGGTGCTATACGCGCAATTCCAGCCGGGTACCGCCGAGAACCCGAACCCGGTGTCCACTTGGATCGCGGCCAATATGCAGAGCGGCCAGTCGGTGGCCTACAACCTGGCCTACGCGCTGCTGATCATCGGCTTCTGCTACTTCTACGTCTCCATCACCTTCAACCCGACCGAGGTGGCCGACAATATGAAGAAATACGGCGGGTTCATCCCCGGCGTGCGCGCCGGCGAGCCCACCGCCCGCTACCTGAAATACGTGCTCTCGCGCCTGACCTGCCCCGGCTCGCTCTACTTGGCGATCATCTCGCTGATCCCGATGCTGGCCTATGTGCTGTTCGGCACGTACCAGAAGTTCCCATTCGGCGGAACCTCGATCCTCATTATCGTCGGCGTCGGCCTCGACACCGTCAAACAGATCCAAAGCCAGCTCCAGCAGCGCAACTACGAAGGATTCCTCAAATGAGACTGCTCATCATGGGCCCCCCTGGGGTCGGCAAAGGCACGCAGGCCAAGGGCATCGCCGAGCACTACGGCGTCCCGGCCATCTCCACCGGCGACATGTTCCGCGCCATGAAAGGCGCGGACACCCCGCTGGCGAAGCAGGTGCAGGAGATTATGAACTCCGGCGCGCTGGTGCCCGACGAAATCACCGACGCCATTGTGAAAGACCGCCTTTCGCAGCCGGACGCCGCCGGCGGCTGGCTGCTGGACGGCTATCCGCGGGCGCTCGGCCAGGTTTACGCCCTCGACGCGGTGCTGGCTTCCGGTGAAGACGCCATCGACGCGGTCATCTCCCTCACCGCCGACGAAGAGGTGCTCGTTGCCCGGCTGCTGAAGCGCGCCGAGATCGAAGGCCGGGCGGACGACAACGCCGAGACGATCAAGAACCGGATGAAGGTCTACCACGAGTCCACCGACCCGCTGCTGGCCATCTACCGCGACCGCGGCCTGCTGGTCGAGGTGGACGGCGTGGGCGGCATCGAAGAGGTGGCCGGGCGGATCACCGCCGCGCTCGACGCCAAGCTGGCCTAGTTGCGCGTCCACCTGAAATCCCCGGATGAAATCCGGGCGATGCGCGCGGCCGGAAAGGCCACTGGCGAAATCCTGGAGCAGCTCCGCCAAGCCGCGCGCCCTGGCGTCACCCCGCTGGAGTTGGACGGCCTCGCCGCCGAATTGA
>JAISTI010000152.1 GCA_031272685.1 Propionibacteriaceae bacterium
CTGCACTCGGGCAACCCGGCGGCCTTCGCCATCCGCGCCATCCTGGCCGCCACCCTCTCCCCCTCCTGGGGGGTGTACTCCGGCTTCGAGCTGTTCGAGCACGAGCCGCTGGCCCCCGACCGCGAGGAATACCTGAACTCGGAGAAATACGAATACCGCCCGCGGGATTTCCTGGCCGAGCCGAATCTGAACCTGCTGATCGGCAAGCTCAACCACATCCGCCGCCAGCATCCGGCGCTGCAGCAGCTTCGCCAGCTCACCTTCCACGACACTTCCAACGAGCGGATCATCGCCTACTCAAAGCGCGACGGCGACGACGTTATCCTCACCGTCTGCTCCCTGAACCCGGACGCCACCGAGGAAGGCACCGTGTACCTCGACGTGCGCGCCCTGGATGTGCCCTACGACGCGCCCTTCGCGGTGGAAGACCGGCTCACCGGCAACTATTGGCATTGGCACCGCGAAACGTTCGTGCGGCTCACGCCGGAAAACCCGGCGCACATCCTGAACGTCACCGCGAGCTGACGCCTGGCCCAGCCGCTACGTCCCGGTGGACTCCACCCGCTGGCCCGTCTGCGATTTGCGCACCACCACAATCTCGTCGCCGAGCTGCAGGGTGTCCGCCGAAGACTCGTAGAAACGCCGCATGGTCTTGTTGCGGATAACGGCCAGCACCCGTTCGCCGACCACCTCGCGCGGGTTGATGCCCTCTTCTTCGGGGCGCACCTGCCGCTGGCTGACCTCCAGGCCGGAGCCGGAGGTGAGCAGGTCTTCGATGACGTCGCCCAGGTATGGGGAAATGGAAGACAGCCCCATCAGCCTTCCGACTGAGTCCGAAGAGGTGATGACGGCGTCCGCGCCGGACTGGCGCACCAGCGGCAGGTTCTGCGAATCGCGCACCGCCGCCACCACATGCGCGGTGCGGTTCAACTGCCGCACCGTCAGGGTGGTCAGGATGGTGGTGTCGTCGCGGTTGACGGTGACAATCACCTCGCGGGCCTTGGGCAGCTCGGCGCGCCGCAGCGTCTCGCGCATGGTGGCGTCGCCCTCGAAGGCGGCCAGGTTCGCCCGGTTGGCCGCGCCCACCGCGCCCGCCGAGGTGTCGATGACGACAATCTTGTCGTTGGGCACGCCGTTGGACAGCAGCGTGGAGACCGCGCTCTGGCCCATGGTGCCGTAGCCGATGACGACGGTGTGGCCGCGCAGGTTCTTGCGCCAGGTGGCGTCCATCAGGGCTCTCCTTCCTTCGTTTGCGAGCACCTCGACCGTCGTGCCGACCAGCAGCACCAAGAAGCCCACCCGCATCGGGGTGACGATGATCGCGATGATGAGCCGGGCGTGGTCGGTGGTCGGGACGATGTCGCCGTACCCGGTGGTGGTCATGGTGACCGTGGCGTAGTAGAAGGCGTCGATCAGGTTGATGCCGTCGTGGTTGGCCATGTCCACATACGAATCGCGGTCGAACCACACGACCAAGGTGATGGCCAGCACCAGCAGCAGCGCCATCCCGAGGCGCTTGACCAGTTCGGACGCCGGGGTGGACGAGCGCGCCGGCAGGTGCACTTGCAGCCGGCCGGCCCACGGGGCCTCCGACGGCGAGAACTTGATCTTGGGCGCCATGGCTGCGTGCGGGACCTCGCTAGACGGTCAGGACGGCGCTGCAGGCGAAATCGCCGAACTGGCGCAGGTATTCGCGCCCGCCCAGGAAGCTCAGCTCCATCAGCACTGAGACGTGGATGAGCCGCGCCCCGAGGCGCTCCAGCAGTTGCGCGGTGGCGCCGAGGGTGCCGCCGGTGGCGAGCACGTCGTCTATCACCATGACCCGCGCGCCGGGGATGACGGCGTCGGTCTTGACGGCGAGGGTCTCCTCGCCGTATTCCAGGGCAAACGTCTGGGTGTAGACGTCTCCGGGCAGCTTGCCGGGCTTGCGCACCGGCACGAAACCGGCCCCCAGCTTCAGCGCCACCGGCCCGGCGAAGATGAAGCCGCGGGCCTCCAGGCCCACCACCACGTCGATGTCGGAGGGCGCGGAAAGCACCAGCTGGTTGATGGCCGCCCGGTAGCCTTCAGCACTGGCCAGCAGCGGCGTGATGTCTTTGAACACGACACCCGGCTTGGGAAAGTCGGGGATGTCGCGGATCAAGCCCCTGATCAGCTCCTGCTCGCCGTTCACGGATGCTCCTTCCCACACGCGGATGGGAACAGCCTACTTCTTCCGGGCGCTGCGGGATTGCCGGCTCGGCTGGCGGCGGACGCCGAGGTCGGCGGCGGAGACGAGGCTGAGCTGCTCCGGCTCGACTTCGGGAACTTCGTCGGTCAGCGGCACCTCGGCCACCGGCTCGCCCTTGCCGATGGCGGCGGCCCGGCTGGCCTTGCGGGCGGCGCGGCGCTCCAGCTTCAGCCGGTGCTCCACCATGGCCGGCTCCCGCTCGCGCAGCTGCGCCAGCAGTGGGGTGGCCAGGAAGATGGACGAGTAGGTGCCGGCGATCATGCCCACGAACAGCGCCAAGCCGAGGTCTTTCAGCGGCCCGGTGCCCAGGATGAAGGCCCCGCCGAAGAGGATGGCCGCCACCGGCAGCACGCCGATGATGGTGGTGTTCAGCGAGCGGATGAGCACCTGGTTGACGGACTTGTTCGCCAGATACGAGTAGGTGTGGTTGCTGTTGAACAAATCTCTGGTGTTCTCGCGGATCTTGTCGAAGACCACCACGGTGTCGTAAAGCGAATAGCCGAGAATGGTCAGCGCGCCGATCAGGGTGGCGGGGGTGACGTCGAAGCCGACGAGCGCGTACACGCCGATGGTCACCAACAGGTCGTGCATCAGCGCCACGATGGCGGCGATGCTCATCTTGAAATCGCGGAAATAGATCCAGATCAGGATGGCCACCAGCGTCAGGAACACCACCAGGGCGATGATCCCGGCCTGGGTGATCTGCTGGCCCCAGGACGCGCCGATGAGCGAATAGCCGACCTCGTCGACCTCCACCCCGGCCCATTTCGCCAGCGCCTCCTTCAGCTCGGTGACTTCGGCGGTCTCCAGGGTGCGCGTCTGCACCCGCACCTGGTCGGAGCCGATGGTGGTGACGGTGATGCCGCCCATATCGGGCAGGCCGGCCGCCTGCACCGCCTCGGTGGCGTCTTGCACCGAGGTGGCGGTGATCGCCTTCGGCACCGAGAAATCGGCGCCGCCTTTGAATTCGATGCCCCAGTTCAGGCCGCGCACCGCGATGGCGACGACGCAGATG
>JAISTI010000143.1 GCA_031272685.1 Propionibacteriaceae bacterium
GTATTTCCGCCCCACCCAGCAGCACTTGGTTGATGAAGCCGAAGTCTTTGTTGAGCAGGCCCGACCAGATCAGCGCCGAAAGGAACGCCGGGAAGGCATACGGCAGCAGCAGGAAGGTGCGGTAGATCTTGCGGCCTTTCACCTTCTCCTCGTTGAACACCGCCGCCAGGAACAGGCCCAGCAGGAAGGTGGACAGCACGGAGAGGAACGCGAAGGCGATATTCCACAGCAGCACCCGCAGGAACGGGCCGGAATACTCCGGCTGCGTGAACGCCTTGGTGAAGTTCTCCGGGCCGATGAACACCTGCCAGCCGGTGGAAAGCGCCTGGCCGGACGGGTCGACGAACGAGCCCTTGCCGTTGTCGGTGTAGGTGACGTTGTTGGCGGTGTCTACCAGGTTGCCGTCTTTGTACTCGAAGGTGGACGTGTACTGGAAGCCCACCTGCAGGTTTGAGGTGCGCACGGACCCGGCTGCCGGGTCGTCGCTGAACGGCACCCGGAGGGCGCTGAAGTATTTCTGGTGCTGCGCCAGGAACCCGAGCTGCACCAACTCGTATCCCGGCACCGCGGTTATCTTGCTGCCCTCGAAGGTGGCACCATCGACCACAGCCATCGGCTGCGTCTCGGGCGCGTCGGACACCACCTGGGCGTCCACGTCGATGGGATTGCCCTCGGTGTCGGTGGCGTTGCCCAGCCCGGCCAGCACCTTGTCGCCGTCGATGATGGCGAACCCGTAGCGGTCGCCCTGCTGCACCACGGCCAGCGGGTATTGCGGGGAGTCGGGCACGCGCGCCTCGCGCGAGGTGAGCAACTGGGCCACCGCCTGCTCTTTGGACAGGTTGTGGCCGGTGCCATAGTTGGTGAAGGCGACGCCGAGCGTGTAGATGATGACAAAGACCTGGAACACCAGCAGGAAGACCACCCCGGGCAGGATGTACTTCATCGGAATGGTGTGCTTCTTCGTGAAATAGACGTAGTCGAGCGCCAGCAGCACCACCGCCATGAACCCGAACACGTACCAGGAGTGCTTTACCAGCGAGAAGTACAGGATGTAGACGCCGAGGGCGTTCACCAGGCACATCAGCACCAGTTTCACCACGAACCCCCAAGAGAAGGTCCGGGAGTTCCAAGGCTCGGCCTTGGTGGCCACGCGGGCCGGATTAGCAGCCATGCGCACGCCTCCTTTCAATTAGAGGCTTGGGGGAGCCGCCGTGGCTCCCCCAAGCGCATCGCTAACTTGCTTTGTCAATCGCCGCTTGGATGTCGGAGACCATCTTGTCCCAGCCATCGGCGGGCTTTTGCTTGCCGGTGAGGATGTTGGCCTCGGTGACGCCCCAGTAGTTCCACACTTCGCCCATTGCGGTGATGGAGGGCATCGGCACGGCGGTCTTGGCCACCTCGGCGAAGCCGGCGGTGATCGGGTCGGACTTGGCCTTTTCGGCCGCGGCCGTCAGCGCCGGGGTGCGGTTGCCGGCCTGGTAGAGCTGGTACTGGATGTCCTCAGTCGCGATGTAGTTCGTGAGGAAATCGGTGGCCACCAGCGGGTTCGCCGACTGCGCGGAGATGTAGAAGCCCTGCACGCCGGTGAACGGGGAGGCCGTCTGGCCGCCGGCCGACGGGATCGGGTCGATGGCCAGGTTGAGATCCTTGAAGGAATCGATCATCCAGGGGCCGCCGATGATGAACGGCGCCTCGCCCTTGGCGAAGGCTTCCACGGCGATGTCGTAGGTGATGGACGTGGAGAGCGTCTTGGCTTTGCCCTGCTCGGCGAGCCATTCGGCGAACGCGGTGCCGTTGTCGCCGCCGAGGGCGAGTTCGGCCTTGTACGAACCGTCGTCATTCTGGGCGAACACCGGCGCGCCGAAGGACACCTGCAGCGGATACATGGTGTACGGGTCGCCCGTCTCGCCCACTTGCAGCAGCACGCCGTACTTGGTGCCGGCGTCCTTGGCGGCGGCCTGGGCGTCATCCCAGGTTGCCGGGGCGGCGGCGGCGAGGTCGGTGTTGCGGATCAGCGCGATGTTCTCGATTGCGTAGGGCACGCCGTAGACCTGCCCGTCCTGGCTGAAGGCGGAGATGGAGACCGGCTCGAACTCGGCCTTCTTGTCGCCCAGCTCCACGGTGGCGACCACGCCGTTGGCGATCAGCTCGCCCAGCCAGTCGTGGGCGCCGATGGTGATGTCCGGGCCTTTGCCGGAAGGCACCTGGGTGATGAAATCGGAGCGGATGTCGTCGTAGTTCTTTTGGACGATCTCCACCTTGGCGCCGGTGGCCTCTTCGAAGGTCTTCGCGGCGGCGGTGACGGGCGCGTTGCGCGTCTCGTCCGTCCAGACGGTGAGGGTGATGCCCTCGTATGCGGTGTTGTCGGCGGGAGCTTCAGTTGTAGGCTCTGCGGAAACGCTGGCCTCCTCAGATGCCGGGGGTTCGCTGGTCGGGGTGGCTCCGCCACCGCAACCGCTCAGGGTGAGAAGGGCCGCTATCGCGCCGGCTGTGAAAACTTTGCCTCGCATGAGGTCTCCTATTCATTTCGTAGGGACGATGGGGAGTATCATTGAAGCCCCCCAGCTTGATGAGTGCATCCTAACCACGGGAAGGTAACCGGCACAATGGTTTTCGACAAACTTGTTTCGGCTCGCAGTTGGGATGCGCTGAAATGACGCAAAACCAACCGCCCGGATCTGTCCCGCTTCGGCTCGGCCTGGACGTCGGCTCCACTACGGTGAAAGCTGTTGTAA
>JAISTI010000197.1 GCA_031272685.1 Propionibacteriaceae bacterium
GGCTTCGAAGACGGCTATTCGGTCGCCGACCCCGACGCGCTGGTGTGCTGGGAGGCGCAGTTCGGGGATTTCGCCAACGGCGCCCAGACGATCATCGACGAGTTCATCGCGTCCGGCAAGGCGAAATGGAGCCAGGCTTCCGGGGTGGTGCTGCTGCTGCCGCACGGCCACGAGGGCCAGGGCCCCGACCACTCCTCCGCCCGTCTGGAGCGCTGGCTGAACCTGTGCTCGGAAGGCGCGCTGGCGATCTGCCAGCCTTCCACCCCGGCCAGCCACTTCCACCTGCTGCGCCAGCACGCCTTCGTGGATTGGCACCGGCCGCTGGTGATCGCCACCCCGAAGTCGATGCTGCGCGAGCAGTTGGCCGTCTCCGCTCCCGCGGACTTCACCGGCGGCAGTTGGCGCCCGGCGCTGCCCGACCCGTCCATCGCCGACCCTTCCCAAGTGCGCCGGGTGGTGCTGTGCTCGGGCAAAATCCGCTGGGAGCTGGCCAAGGCCCGCGCCGCCGCCGGGCTGGACGGGCAGGTGGCGATCCTGCCGCTGGAGCGGCTCTACCCGCTGCCGGTGGAATCGCTGGCCGCCGAGCTGGCGCCGTACGCGCATGTGGACGACCTGCGCTGGGCGCAGGACGAGCCTGAGAACCAAGGAGCCTGGTGGTTCCTGAGTCAAAATCTGCCGTCGGCGCTCTCGCAGGCTGTGGGGCGGGACGTGCGTTTGCGCGGGGTGACCAGGCCGGCCGCCTCCGCCCCGGCCGTTGGGTCGTTGAGCCTGCACAACGCGCAGGAACGCGAACTGATGAACCAAGCCTTGCTGTGACACACTTGGCAATTTCGCAAAAATGCTTGTGGAAAAACAGTTTTCTTGCCACCCTAGTGTCTGAGTGAATTTGCGCTCAGTGAATTCGAGACATAACTGAGAGCCGAACAGGAGTTGAACCCAGTATGGATTGGCGCCATCGCGCTGCCTGCCTGACCGAGGATCCGGAATTGTTCTTCCCGGTCGGGAACACAGGCCCGGCCATTCTCCAGATCGCGGAGGCCAAGAAGGTCTGCCGCCGCTGCGAGGTCCGCGAAGCCTGCCTGCAATGGGCTCTCGACGCCGGCCAAGACCACGGGGTTTGGGGCGGCATGAGCGAAGATGAGCGCCGCTCACTCAAGCGCCGCGCCGCCCGCATGCGCAACCGCAGCCAGCAATCCTGACTGCCTGGTTCTTCCCCAGAGATCGCGGCCCAAGGCCGCAATGGCAAGACGCTCAGAACACCGGGACGGTGATAGTGGCGACGGTGCCGCCGTCGGGGCCGGGCTCCAGCTTCAGCTTGCCGCCGATGTCCTGCACGATCGTCCGGGCGATGGACAGGCCCAGCGAGGTGGACTTTTTCAGGTTGAAGCCTTCGGGCAGCGGCTCGCCCTCGTTGAAAACCGTCACCACCATGCGCTCGGCCTGCCGGTCGGGGGTGACGAACACCTCGCCGGAGTGGTATTGCAGGCCGTGCTCGACGGCGTTCTGGCAGATCTCGGTCAGCACCAGCGAAAGCCGCTCTGCAACGTCGCCGGGAAGCACCCCGAAGCTGCCGTCGCGGATGATCCGCACTTTCCCGGTGGAGTCCGAGATCAGGGTGAAGAGCTTGTCGGCCACTTCGTCGAAATCCACATTGTGCGAGTAGGTGTGGCTGAGGATGTTGTGCACCGCCGCGATGGCCTCCACCCGCTGCATGGCGTCGCCGATAGCTTTGCGGGCCTCGTCGGAATGCACCCGCCGCGATTGCAGCCGCAGCAGCGCCGCCACCATGGCCAGCGAGTTCTTCACCCGGTGGTGGATCTCGCGGATGGTCGCCTCGCGGGTGATGAGCTGCTGTTCTTTCTGCATCAGCTCGGTGGTGTCCCGGCAGATGACCAGCAGGCCGGGGGTACCGTCGCGGTCTATCAGCGGGTGGAAGCGCAATTGGGCGCTGACCCGCCCGGAGCGCACCTCGATTTCCCGGTAAGCCTTCCCGGAGAGGGTTTCGGCGACCGGGAAGCTCACCTGCTGCGCGGACTGGCGCACGAACGAGCTGGTGACGGAGACGAAATTCTCGCCTTCCAGCGCGGTCAGCACCCCCAGGTGGCGATACGTGGAGCGGGCGTTTGGGCTGGCGAAGACGATGTCGCCATGCTGGTCCACCCGGATGACGCCGTCGCCCACCCGCGGCGAAAACGACGACTGCCCGCCGCTCTCCTCGGACGGGAACTCGTGGCGCATCACCATATTGCACAGCACGATGCCGATGCGGATGTAGTTTTCCTCCAGCTCCCCGTGGTAGCGCAGGCCGAGGCGGTTGGCGTACATGCCCATCACCCCGACGCATTCGCCCTCCACCAGCAGCGGTACAGCGTGCTCCCCCACGGGGATGTCGGCGAACTGGCCGTTTTCGGAGGAGTGGATCACCTCGTGGGACAGGAACGCCTGGGTTACCAGGCTCTCCGGGTCGTAGCTGATCTCCTCGCCCACCATGTCGTCGGCGAGGGAGGTGGGGCCGGTGGTGGGGCGCACATGCGCCACCGCTTTGAAGATATTCGGGTCGTCTTTCGGAACCCACAGGACCAGGTCGGAGAAGCACAGGTCGGCGATTACCGCCCACTCGTCGATGAGGCGGCGGAACCAGGTGATGTGCTCCTGGCTGATTGGGGAGCCGGACTCGACCAACTCCTCCATTGTCCTTGGCATATGCGCTAGGCTAGCGAACCTGATTGCAATTGGTTAAGAACGGAGTGAATCATGGGCAAGGGTGGAAGGAAGCGGCGGGCCCGCCGCAAGAACGCCGCCAACCACGGCAAGCGTCCTACCGCGTGACTGGGAGTTGATTCCCCGCCACAGCGCATGAAAAAGGCCCGGCGTTCCGGGCCTTTTCATTTGGCTTGTTGTTGGCGGCGTCAGCCGACGGCGATGGATTCGCGGATGCGCTCGCGCAGGCCGGCGGGGGCTTCGGAGAGGCAGCCGCGGCGGATGAGGGCGCGCATCGCCTTCTCCGTCTCGTAATGCCCCAGGCAGCTTTCGCAGCCGACGAGGTGCGAACTGATCTGGTCGATCTCTTCCCACTCCAATTCGCCGTCGTGGAAGGCGTAGACACGCTCAAGGATGGCCTGACACTCTTCCAGGTCACTCATGTCCACCTCCGGGGTTGATGCCGTACTGCTTCGCATATCCGGCAAGCTTCTTTCTCAGTATTGTACGCCCCCGGTTCAATCGGGACATAACCGTGCCGATGGGGGTCTCCATAATCTGCGCGATTTCCTTGTAGGAGAAGCCGTCGACGTCCGCGAGGTAGACGGCGGTGCGGTATTCCTCGGGCAACTCGTGCATGGCCTGGGTGACGGCGGAGTCGGGCACCCGGTCGAGGGCGTCGTGCTCGGCGGAGCGCAGCCCGCTGGAATCGTGCTGGGCGGCCTTGGCCAACTGCCAGTCTTCGATCTCGGCGCCGCCAATTTCGGGGGTGCGCTTGGCCTTCTGGTAACGGTCGTTGAAGGCGTTGGTGAGGATGCGGAACAGCCAGGCTTTCAGGTTGGTGCCGGGCTTGAATTGGTGGAAGGCGGCGAAGGCCTTCAGCATGGTTTCCTGCACCAGGTCTTCGGCGTCGGCCGGGTTGTGCGTCAGGCGCATGGCCATGCCGTAGAGGGGGTTGAGGTATTCCAGCGCCTCGCGCTCGAAACGCAGCGCCAACTCGGCGCTGGTTGAGTTGTCGGGGGCGGCGGAATCACTCATCGCCCAGCAGCCTACCTGCTCACAGGTGAAATCTTCGTAGTCAGTGTCAGTGCCGGTGTTGATCGGACGTTTAGTGACGCGTTCGGTCAGCAGTGCGCTCATCAGTATCTAGTATCCCTTGGTCGTTCGTTCATGTCTTGTTGAGAAATCGTGCAACCAGTTTACGTGCGGCGTTACATCAATCTCCACTTCTTGATGGAAAATCGCGCAAAGCTCGCGCTGGACAAGTTGCGGCCGGTGGACAAGAATCAAGTCAGAAAGGCAGGTTTATGGCACTCTGGGAGACGCCCTATGCGCGCGCGGCCGTCACGGGCCAAGTTGTGCTGCCAGGATCGAAATCCCTTGCCGCCCGGGCTTTGGTGTTGGCACTGCTGGCCGACGGGCCGTCTTCGCTGGCCGGTTTGCCTGACGGGCGCGATACCAAGCTGATGCTCGCCGCGCTACGCGCCTTCGGGGCGCAGACGGACGTCGGGGAAACCACCCGCGTCGTCCCGCCGCTTGTCCCCGAGGCCGCCAAACCCATCGACTGCGGGCTGGCCGGCACCCTGATGCGCTTCCTGCCGCCGGTAGCGCTGCTTTCCAGCGCCCCGGCGTCTTTTTACGGCGACGCCGCGGCCGCCATCCGGCCGGTGCGACCGCTGCTGGACGCGCTGCGCACCCTGGGGGCCAAGGTGGACGGCGACGCGCTCCCCTTTTCCGTGCGCGGCCCGCTCAGCCACCGGACCCACCAAGTCACCATCGACTCTTCGGCATCCAGCCAGTTCGTCTCCGGCCTGCTCCTGGGAGCGGCCCGCTTCCCCGCCGGGCTGGAAATCACCCACGAGGGCCGAAAGCTCCCCTCCCGCCCGCACATCCAAATGACCCTCGGAATGCTGCGCGCCTTCGGTGTGCACTCCGAAGAGTTCGCGCCCAACCAGTGGCAGGTGCCCGCCGGGCGGGTGCGGGCCACCGAACTGCGCATCGAGCCCGACCTCACCGCCGCCGCCACCTTCCTTGCCGCCGCGCTGGCCACCGGGGGCACGGTCACGGCCCCATGGCCAGAGCCGTCGCTGCAGGCCGGGGATGAATTGCTGGCGGCGCTGGCGGCTTTCGGCGCGCGCGTCACTTTCGCCGGCACCGGCGCGCGGCGGGAAGTGAGCGTGAGCGGGGACGGCGGGCTCCACGGGGCCGAGATCGACCTCGGGGCCGTCGGCGAATTGGCCC
>JAISTI010000207.1 GCA_031272685.1 Propionibacteriaceae bacterium
CGGCCTGGACGGCCACCCGGTCGGCCAGCCCGCCACCACCCAAGACATCGAGAGGGTGGTCGGCGCTTTCGCGCGGGCCGCCGCCGACGCGAAACAAGCCGGTTTCGACGGGGTGGAAATCCACGGCGCGCACGGCTACCTGCTTGACCAGTTCCACTGGGCTCATACCAACCACCGCACCGACGAATACGGCGGCTCCCTCGAAAACCGGGTGCGGCTCTCCACCGAAGTCGTCCGCGCGGTCCGGCGTGAAGTCGGCCCCGGCTTTCCGATCGGCTTCCGCTTCTCGCAGTGGAAGGGCCAGGCGTACGACGCCCAGGTGGCGCAAACCCCCCGCGAGCTGGAAACCTTCCTGGGGCTGCTCGCCGAGGCCGGGGTGGACATCTTCCACGCCTCCACCAGGCGCTTCCCCGAGCCCGCCTTCGGCAGCACCCAGCTCTCGCTGGCCGGATGGGCCAAGCAGCTTACCGGCCTGCCCGTCATCGCGGTGGGTTCGGTGGGCGTCGCGAAAGCCTTCCTCGCGCCGGACGGCGAGCCGCCCGCGCCATTGAGCCTGGCCCCGGTGATGCACGCCTTCACGCGCGGGGAGTTCGACCTACTGGCCGTCGGCCGCGCGCTGCTGGCCGACCCGTATTGGGTGCAGAAGGTCGGCGACGGCATCCCCGACACGATCAACCTGTACTCGAAGCAGTCGGAGGCCGTCCTATACTGAGTCGGTGAATTCGCTGTGAAAGGTTCGCAGACGAGCCCGCGCGCCGGGTTCGGCAAATTTCAGACAGTAGGCTAGAAGGCATGGCAAAGAAGAAACGGCCACAGGCAACCGGGGAGACCCGACAGACCCGCGAGGCGATGCGGCAGGCGCAAGCCGAGCAGCTCGCGAAAGAAACACGCACCCGCAAGGCTATTTTCTACTCCGTGGCCGGCGTCATCATCGCCGTCATCCTCTTCGTCATCTTCTTCGCCGTCTTCCAAGGCGTGCAGGAGAAGCAGGCGGCCGCCACCCCGAGCGCCACCGGCGGCGCGCTCTCCGCCGACGCCTACTCCGTCAACTTCGGCCCCGCGGACGCCAAGGTGCAAGTTGACGTGTATTTCGACTTCCACTGCCCCGGCTGCGCGCAGTTCGAGACGGTCAACAGCGCCGATCTCCAGTCGCTGGTGGCCGACGGCACCATCTACCTGCGGATGCACCCGATGAACTTCGAAGACAGCGCTTCCAACGGGCAGGAATACTCCACCCGCGCCGCGAACGCCTTCGTTACCGTCGCCCAGCAAGATCCCGACCACGCGCTGGCCTTCGCCGACCTGCTCTGGGAAAACCAGCCCTCGCAAGGCACCGACGACGTGCCCACCGACGAAGACCTGGTCGCCTGGGCCACCGAAGCCGGCGTGCCCGAAGACGTTTCCGCCACCTTCAGCTCGCTGCTGCTGCGCGACTGGGTGGACAACTCCAACACCGCCGCCTCCGAGGCCGGTCTGCAAACCACCCCCGGCCTGCAAATCGACGGCGAATGGCTGGTGGGCGACGAATCGCACTACGGCACCGATCCCGGCGTCGCCTGGTCCACCGCGGGCAAGCTGAAGGAATACATCCTTGAAAAGGCCGGCGCGTAGGCGCCAGCCCCAGCAAAAGGGGAGCAACTATGGCCACCAACCCGCCCAGCGAGCGGCGCAAGAAGATCGAGGCGATTGAGCGCGAGCAGAAAACCCGCCGCGTCGTCATGTACACCATCATCGCGGTGGTGGCGGTGGCGGTGCTGGTGCCAATCGTCTGGCTGATCGCGGCCAACCTCGCGCCGGCGCCCGAGCCGGTATCCACTCCGACCGCCGAATCCACCGGTGCCGCCGCAGCGTCCGGCGCGGTCTCCGATTCCCTGCACGCCGCCGTCTTCGGCGATGGGAAAGTCGAAGTAGACGTGTTCTTCGATTTCATGTGCCCCGGATGCGGCTCCTTCGAGAGCGTGAACTCCGCCGACTTGATGCAACTGGTCTCCGAAGGCGCCATCACCCTGCGGATGCACCCGATGAACTTCCTCGACCGGCTCTCGCAGGGCACCAACTACTCCACGCGGGCCGCGAACGCCTTCGTCGCCATCGCCCGCGCCGAACCCGACAAAGCTTTGCAGTTCGCGGATTACCTGTGGCACAACCAGCCGGGGGAGAACACCGAGGGCCTAAGTGATGCCGAGATTGCCGCGTACGCGCAGCAGGCCGGTGTTTCGCAGGCCGTCATCGACACCTTCTCCGAGCTGGCCAACGCGGATTGGATCACCGCCACCACGGCCTACGCCTGGGACGAAGCCGGGATGGAATCCACCCCCGGCTTGAAAGTGAACGGCGAAATCGTCGCCGGGCTGCTGGACAAGCCCTACACCATCGACATCATGACCCCTGGCGTGCTCAAAGCGGAACTGGAGAAGCTCAATGGCTGACCCAATCACCGGCTTGCTGACGCTGCGGCAGAAGAACGGGTGGATTTTCGGGTTCATGCTGTTCTCCAGCTGCGTTTCCCTCACCGCGTCTTTTGTGCTCTCCTACGACGCGCTGCTCATCGCCGCCAACCCGGAAATCGTGCTGAATTGCGACATCTCCGGCACGCTGAGCTGCGGCACCGTCGGTCGCTCCTGGCAGGCGGCGCTGTTCGGTTTCCCGAACGCCTTCCTCGGCCTGGTCGCCGAGCCGGTCGTCATCACCATCGCGGTCGCCTCGCTGGCCAAGGTGAAGTTCCCCAAAGGCTTCATGCTGGCCGCCGAAATCGTCTACCTGCTGGGCTTCGTGTTCGCCTACTGGCTGTTCATCCAGGCGTACTTCGAAATCGGTGCATTGTGCCCCTGGTGCCTGCTGGTGACGCTCTCCACCACGCTCGTCTTCTCCACGCTCACCCACGTCAACATCCGCGATGGCAATCTTTTCCTGCCCGAGCGGGTTTCCAAGGCGCTGCAGTGGGGCTGCCGGGTGGGCATCGACCTGTTGATCGTCATCGTGCTGCTGGCGACGGTGGTGCTGCTCATCGTCAGCAAGTACGGCTCGTCGCTGTTCGGGTGATCCATGCCGCAATTTGTCGACACCCAGACAGTGCGGCTCTTTGACGCTGAGCACCCGCTGCGTATGGCCATCGGCGCCGATCTCGCCCCGGTAGACGTTGCCTACGAAACTTACGGCGAGCTGAACGCCGCCAAATCGAACGCGGTCTTCATCTGCCACGCCCTCACCGGAGACGCGCACGCCGCCGGGCTGCACGCGGGCGAGACCCGCCCCGGCTGGTGGGACAACATGATCGGGCCGGGCAAGCCGGTGGACACCGACCGGCTGTTCGTGATTTCCGCGAATTTGCTGGGCGGCTGCCAAGGCACTACCGGCCCGGCTTCCCCGGCCGGCGGCGTTGGGGCGCCATACGGGCTGAATTTCCCCATCGTGATGATGTCCGACCTGGTCGCCGTGCACCGGGCGCTCATGGCCAAACTGGGGGTGGAACGGCTGCTCGCCGCCATCGGCGGTTCGCTGGGCGGAATGCAGGTGCTGCAATGGGCGCTCACGTACCCTCGGGAAGTGGCCAACGCCATCGTCATCGCCGCTTCCAGCCGCCTCACCGCCCAAAACATCGCCTTTTCAGCGGTGGCCCGGAGGGCCATCATGGGCGATCCGGGTTTCCGCGACGGGGACTACGGCCCGCAAGGAGACAACCCGGACACCGGCCTGGCCATCGCCCGGATGCTCGCCCACATCACCTACCTTTCGGAAGACGCGCTGGCGGAGAAATTCGGCCGGGAGCCGCAGGCCGACGAGAACCATCCCGGCTTCGGGGTGGACTTCGCCGTCGAAAGCTACTTGAACCATCAAGGTGAAGTGTTCCTTGAGAGATTCGACGCGCTGAGCTACCTTTATCTCACCCGGGTGATGGACTATTTCGACCCGTTCGCCGACCCGCACGCTACCAAGGCCATTCTGAACAACCCGGTCAACTGGCTACTAGTCTCTTTCGACACCGACTGGCGCTTCGGCGCGTCCCACTCCCGGCGCATCCTGCGGCATCTGGAAGACGCCCGGCAGCCCGTCACCTACCGCAACATCCCCTCCACCTGGGGCCACGACAGCTTCCTGCTGGAGGTGCCGCGCTACCACGACACCATCAGGGCGTTTTTACGCCGGGCGAGCGAGGTGGCCAAATGAGGAAAGACCTGGCGCTGGTGTCGTCGCTGATCCCGGAAGGCAGCCGGGTGCTGGACTTGGGCTGCGGTGACGGCCAACTGCTGGCGCACCTGATGAAAGCCAAGGGCTGCCAAGGCTCCGGGGTGGAAATCGACCCGGCGGCGGTTCTCGGGGCCATCCGCAACGGCGTGCCGGTAGTGGAGTTGGACATCGACGACGACCTGCCCGCCTTCGCCGACCACTCCTACGACGTGGTGGTGCTTTCGCGCACCATCCAGACGCTGCGCGGGCCGGAGGCGGTGCTGCGGCAGATGGCGCGCATCGGCGGGCAGCTCGTGGTGTCGGTGCCGAACTTCGGCTGGTGGGGCAACCGCCTGCGGCTGCTGCGCGGGCGGATGCCGGTGTCCAAAGACCTGCCCTACGAGTGGTACAACTCTCCGAACGTGCGCTTCACCACCCTAACCGACCTGCAGCTCCTCTTCGACGCGGTGGGGCTGCGGATTGCGCGGCGCGTCACCTTGACCCCGCACGGCAACCCCCTGAAACTCCTGGACGCCCGCGCGAACCTCTTCGCCGGCGCCGCCGTGTACGTGCTGGAAGCCGCATGAAAACCGTGCTGCTCCTGTTGGCCAGCGCGGCCGCCGGGGCCGTTGGCGCGCTCGGCTTCGCGCCCTTCGGCGTTTGGCCGTTCACCATCCTGAGCGCCGCCGCTCTTTCAGTGGTGCTCTGGTTCGCCAACCGCCTGCGCAACGCCGCCGGCTTCGGCTACGCCTACGGGCTGGCTTTCATGGGCGTGGGCGTCAATTGGATGAGCGCCATCTTCACCGACGCGATGTTCGCGCTGGTGGCCGTCACCTCGCTGTACTTCATATTGCTGGCCATTTTGATCAAACTCGCCCAAAAGGCCCCTTTCTGGCCGCTGTTGGCCGCCGGAGCTTGGACGGCCTGCGAGCTGGGGCTGAACTATTTTCCGTTCGGCGGCTTCGGCTGGATGCGGCTGGGCTACGCGATGGTCGATTCCCCGCTTGCCGGAGCATATCCCCTTGTGGGAGTTGGAATCGTTGGGTTCTTCGCCGCGCTTGCCGGGCAGTTGATCGGCTGGTTTCTGCTGAAAGTGAGCGTGGGCAGGGGAGTGTGGAC
>JAISTI010000222.1 GCA_031272685.1 Propionibacteriaceae bacterium
CCGGAGCCTGAGCCGGCACCGGAGCCGGAGCCGGCACCGGAGCCTGAGCCCGCCCCGGAGCCTGAGCCGGCACCGGAACCTGAGCCGGCACCGGAACCCGAACCGGCCCCGGAGCCCGAACCGCCCGCGGAACCGGCCCCGAAACCCAAAACCACGCCCAAGACCACGCGCAAGCCCGCAGCGAAGCGCCCGACCCCAAGGAGTAAGAAATGAACCAGGACGCACTGGGACTGATTGAAACCAAAGGCTATGTTGGAGCGGTCGAGGCCGCCGACGCGGCGACCAAAGCCGCCAACGTGGTCTTCATCGGCTACGACAAAGTAGGCGCCGGCCTGGTCACCGTGATGGTGCGCGGCGACGTGGGCGCGGTGCAGGCCGCGGTGCTGGCCGGATCTGAAGCGGCCAAGGCCGTGGGCGAACTGAAGTCCAGCCACGTCATTCCGCGCCCCCACAGCTACGTGGAAAAGCTGCTGCCGTAAGACCATGCCTGTCGATATTGAGAGAGTCGCCGCCGTCACGGCCGAAGTGTGCCGTCGGATGCTGGCGCTCGACCCCGCATATGTTCCCATCGGGGTCTCAAATCGGCATGTCCACCTTGACGAGGCGGATCTTTGCGAGCTGTTCGGGCTGGATGCTTTCGAGGTGCTCAAACCGGTGCGGCAGCCGGGGGAGTTCGCCGCGGTGCAGCGAGTGGACGTCATCGGCCCGCGCGCCACTTTCAAGAATGTGCGCTGCATGGGGCCGTGCCGCAAGGCATCGCAGGTGGAGCTTTCACTGACGGACGCGCGAGCGCTCGGCATCCAGGTGCCCGTCACCCAATCGGGCCATTTGGAAAATGCCGCTTGGGTGGAGATTGTGGGCCCGAACGGGCGCGTCCGCAGGCAGGCCGCCATCGCCGCCGCCCGCCATATCCACATGGGCGACGCGCACGCGGCCGCGCTGGGCTTGCGGAATCAAGACCTGGTCAGCGTCGCGTTTGCGGGAATCCGGGGCGGGATTCTCGACAACTTCATCATCCGCACCAAACCCGAATGGGTGCCGGAAATCCACCTGGACACCGACGAGTCCAACGCGCTGGGCGTAAGCACCGGGGATTTCGGGAGGATCGTGCGATGAGCTACGAAGACACCATCACCAGCTTCGCCGCCGAAGTGCGCGAAGGGGAAGTCTCAGAGCCGGCAGGCGCGCTGCGGCTGGGAGTCGATTTGGGGACGGCGAACATCGTGCTGTCGGTGGTGGACGAGGAAGACCGGCCAATCGCCGGCGCCTGGGAACACTCCACCGTGGTGCGGGACGGCATCGTGGTGGATTGGGCTGGGGCGGTCAGCGCCGTCTGCGAGTTGAAGGAGATCCTGGAGAACCGGCTGCACTGCCGCTTCACGCAAGCCGCGGTCGACATTCCACCGGGCATCTCCGAGGGGACGGTCCGGGTCTTCCGCAATGTGTTGACGGCCGCCAATCTGGCCGTCAGCGAAGTCGTGGACGAGCCGGTGGCGGCCGCCCGGGTGCTCGGCATCAAGGACGGCTGCGTGATCGACATCGGGCACGGCACCACCGGCGTCTCCATCCTGCAGGGCGGGAAAGTGGTGAAATCGGTGGACGAACCCACCGGGGGCCACCACATGAACCTGGTACTCGCGGGGGCCTACCAGGTGAGCTACGACGAGGCGGAGGATCTGAAGAAGGATCCGAAACGCGCGGACGATGTCTTCGGCGTCGTCCGCCCGACCTTGGAGAAAATGGCCACCATCGCCCAGCGCGCCATTGCCGGGCACCAGCTTGAACTCGTCCACCTGGTCGGTGGCGCGGCATCGCTGCCCGACGCTCCCGACGTCTTCGCCGCGGTGCTCGGGCTGCCCGTCGTCAGGCCGCTGGAACCGCTGTTCGTCACCCCGCTGGGAGTGGCCATGGGAGGTAAGGAATGAACGAAACCGAATTGCGCCGGATCATCGAGATCGTCATCGCGGCGGTCAACGAGGTGCTGCATCCGAAACGCACCCTGGTGCTCTTCACCGGGGCGCTGCTCGGCTTCGAGGATTCCCTGGCGGCGCTCAGCCGGCTGCAAGGGGCGGTGGAGTTGGAGCTGGTGCAGACTCCGTCGGCCAAACGGGTGCTGGATCAGGGCAAGATCGCGGCATTGGGCATCCCGGAGGCGGGCGAGCACCTGATCGCCAACCATGACCAGCTCGTTATCCCCACTTTGACGGCGAACACCGCGGCCAAGGCCGCTTACAACATGGCCGATTCGCTGGCCACCAATCTCATCTCAGAATTCCTGATGACCGGCAAGCGGGTGGTGGCGGCTGCCACCGCCGCTGATCCGGATTCCCCGGACAAGCGCCAATGGTTCCCGCTGATGCCGCCCGGCCAGGCGGCGGTCCTGCGCGAAAATTTGGCCCGGTTGAAGTCCATGGGGGTGGAGCTTTGCGAGGCCCGCGAGTTGGACGCCGCGGTGACGGGGCGGCCGCCCACCCCGTGCTGCGCGGCCTCCAGCCGGCCGGAAAACTGCTGCGCTCCGCGTCCCACCAAGTCTTTGCTTTCCGCCGCCGAGGTGCAGACCTTCGCGCCCGGCAGCACCCTGGTCGTCAGCTCCGGGACCATCGTCACCCAAGCGGCCCGAGATCTGGCAGCCACAAAACACATCACTATCGAAAGGCGTTGACATGTTCCTTGCGAAAGTACGCGGCACGGTCGTCTCCACCCAGAAGGATGAGCGGCTGGTCGGAACCAAACTGCTCATCACCCAGCGCATCGACGTCGA
>JAISTI010000024.1 GCA_031272685.1 Propionibacteriaceae bacterium
CGCGAGTCCAAAGGCGATGCGGGTCGCGAGCGCCAGGCCGGCCGCCATCACCGCGAGGGTGACGTATTCGTTGTTGATCCAGTTGGTGGCCTTGCGCAGTATCGCCAGGGCGAGGGCGCCGGCCAATGACGCGGGCAGCCACCAGCGCGCCGCCGCGCGGCGGACGGCGAGCGTCCAGACCAGCAGCGGCGGCAGCAGCGGGTAGAGGGTGTCCGCGAACAGTCGCATCTATGGCGTCACCATTCCCGGGGGGTGTATTCGAAATCGGGCCATTCGGCCACCAGCGGGGCTTCCCAGAAGCGGCCGTCCACGCCGGTGGCGGCGTCGGTGTGGATGAGGTGGCCGTTGTCGGCGGGGGAGTGGATGGTGAATTTCACGTCGTACACGCCGGCGCCGCCCATCTTCAGGTTCGCGCCGTAGTGCGGGCCGTCCGAGGCGTTCATCGGCATGAAGGTGCCGGAGTCGGAGAAGCCGTCCGGGCCGGTGATGGAGTAGTCGACGGTGAGGTTCGGCACCCAGTCGCCGGCTCCGAACCCGAGGCCGTTCTCAGCCAGGGCGCTGATGTCGGCTTCAATGTGGATGTCGGATTCGGCGGCGCTCAGGCCCATGGCCGGCTCCATGTCGACGGGCTGGAAATAGACTCCGGCGACGTTCAGCGGGCCGATTTCGATGTCGTCGCCGATGGGAAACTCCTCGAAGCTGGCGGCGTCGGCGGGCGCGGGGGCGGCACCCGCGCCGGTTTGGTCTTCGGCGAGAGTTTGCGGCACAGTGCACCCGGACAGGGCCAGCAGGGCGGCTAGGGCGACGGCGGTGGTTTTGGGTTTCATGGTTCTCCTATGGGGTTTGCGATTGGCTCGGTATTGGGGGATGTGCGGCCCGGCGGGCTTTCCGCAGGCCGAAGAGGGTGAGCAAGGCGATGGCGGCGATGGCGAGCAGCTGCGCGGCCAGGGTTTCCACAGTGGGGTAGATGCCGAGCAGGTCGGCGGTGGGCCAGCCGGGCAGGGTGGTGGCGGCGAGCACGTCTCCCTCCTGCAGTTCTTTGACACCGCCGCCGGCGAAACTGACGGCCATCAGGGCCAGCAGTATCGAGGTGGCCAGGAAGAACGGGCGCAGCGGGATGCGCACTCCGAGGTAGCGGATGGCCAGATAGACCCCCACCAGCGCCACCGCGCCCACGCCGAGGCCGAGCCAGATTTGGCCGGGGTCGGTGGTGCGGGCGAAGAGCGCCTGGTAGAAGATGATGGTTTCCGCGCCTTCGCGGAAGACGGCGAGGAACGCGATGAAGGCCAGTCCCCAGACCCGGCCGGATTCGATGGCGGCCGACGATTTCGCTTTCACGTAGGCGCCCCAGGCTTGCGAATCCGTCTTCGAAAGCAGCCAGTTGCTCACCCAGATGAGCATGGCGACGGCGATCAGCATGGTGGCGCCCTCGAAGACTTCTTGGAAGGCGCCGGAGATGGCCGCCAGCGCGCTGAACGCCCAGGCGAGCGCCACGCTGGCCAGCAGCGCCAGGCCCACCCCGGCGTACACGTAGCGGTTTTTGTCCGCGTTTTCGGACTTCACCAGATAGGCGATGACCGCGCCCACCACCAGGATGGCTTCGAAGCCTTCGCGCAGGATGATGAGCAGCGAGCTGGCGAACTCCGCCCACGGGCTGCCTTCCGCGCCGTCGAGGGTGGCGGCGTCTGCGGCGAGCATTTGCTTCAGGGTTTCCAGGTGGGCTTCAACTTCCGATTGCGCGGCGGCGGCCAGGATTTGCTTCTTGATTTGGGAGAACTGGTATTCCACTTCGGCGGCGCGTTCCCCGGAGAGATAGGCCATCACCGTTTTTTCGAAGCCGGCCTTTTCGTAGTAGCCGTAGTAGGCGTCGTTGACGGCCGCCTTGGCCCCGGCCGCGTCGCCGGCTTGGTAGCAGGCGGCGGCGTTGTCGAGGACGGCGCCCATCTCGGCGGCCACGTCGGACCATGTCTGCGCGTCGGCGTGGGCGGCGGTGGGGGCCAGCCAGCAGGCGAGTCCGGTGAGGCAGGCGAGGCAGGCGAGCAGCGCGGCGGCGAGCGCGCGGTGGCGCGTCGGTGCGATAGTGACCCTCGCGGCTCGTGGCATAAGGTTAGCCTTACCTAATCTAGTACGAATAAGGTTAGGCTAACCTAAACATAGTGGCGGGTCCACTTTGTCTCACATTCGCGGGCGGACGGCCACCTGGCCGCCCCAGTAGACTGCCCGCATGGGCAACCGCTGGCAGGATTTCATGGCGGCGGCGCTGGCCGAAGCCGCAGCCGCCGCCGCCCACGGTGATGTGCCGGTGGGCGCGCTGGTCGTCTCCCCCGCTGGCGACGTGATTGGCCAAGCCCACAACGAGCGCGAGCTGCGCGCCGACCCCACCGCCCACGCTGAAGTGCTGGCGCTGCGCCAAGCGGCGGCCGCCCTGGGCGCCTGGCGGCTGGAGGGCTGCACGCTGGTGTGCACGCTGGAGCCGTGCCCGATGTGTGCCGGGGCCCTCTGGCTGGCCCGCGTCGAGCGCCTGGTTTTCGCCGCGTTCGACGAGCAGGCGGGTGCGGTTTCGTCGCTATGGGATTTGGTCCGCGATCCGCGCCTGAACCACCGGGTTGAAGTGGTAAGCGGTGTGGGGGCCCGCGAAAGCTCCGCCTTGCTCCAAGAATTCTTCGCCGGCCGACGCGGGCCGAAGCTGCGGTTGGGCGCCAGCTAGCTGCCGCACCACGCCTCAGTTGTGTCGGCTGTAGTCGATAAATGTGCTGGATTTTTTGTGTTCGTCGATTACGTTGGAAGCAGTGCCGGCGCCGAAATCGACTTCGTCGCCGAGCAAGGGGCCTCGCAGGAACTGACCGCGGGCAAGCCGGCGGGGGAACAGCCGTGGGAGAATGGGCCCATGATCGCCGCGTACCATGTCGGAGAAATCCGGCGCGCCGAAGCGGGCGCCATCGCCGAGGTGGGTGCGGCGGCGCTGATGCAGCGAGCCGCTGCCGGGGTGGCGAATGTGGCGCTGGCCGAGCTGAAAGAGCTGACCGGCGGGGTGTATGCGCGGCGGGTGTTGCTACTTGTCGGCCCGGGAAACAATGGCGGCGACGGCCTGTACGCGGGCGTGCGGCTGTTGCGCCGCGGGGTGCGGGTTTTCGCTTGGCGGGCCGCCGAGCGGGTGCATTCCGAAGGCTGGGAAGCCTTTGCCGCGGCGGGCGGCCGGGAGCTGTCCTTGGCCGAGCTTGCGCGCCGGCTGCCCGACCTCGACTTGGTGTTGGACGCCATCCTCGGCATCGGCGGCAAGCCGGGCCTGCGCGAGCCGTCCGCCATTGTGGCGCGGCAGCTACGGCAGGCCGGGGTGCCCGTAGTAGCGGTGGATTTGCCCTCTGGGCTGGACGCCGATTCCGGGGCGCTGCCCGCGGATGCCATCGCCGCCGCCACCACGGTCACATTCGGCGGCCTGAAACTGTGCCAGGTGTTGGAACCGGCCGCCTCGCAGTGCGGCGTCGTGCGTTGCCTGGACATCGGCCTGGGCCGGATGGACGCGGCGCTGCAAGCCTGGCAGCCGGCTGACGTGGCGGCCGCGTGGCCGGTGCCGCCGGTCACCGCCCACAAGTACACGCGTGGAGTGGTCGGCGTCGACGCGGGCTCACCCACTTATCCGGGGGCCGGGCTGATGTGCGTGGCGGGAGCGGTGCGCGCCGGGGCCGGCATGGTGCGCTATCTGGGCGACGCGGAGATCGCCGCCCAGGTGGGCAGGCGCTTGCCCAATGTGGTGCTCACCAAAGGCCAGGTACAGGCGTGGGTGTTGGGCTGCGGCTGGGGCGAGCAGGCATATGGCGCGGGCAAGGTGCGCCAGGCGGTGGGCTCCGGCCTGCCGGTGGTATTGGACGCGGACGCCCTGCGATACCTCGATGGCGTACCCCTGCACTCGCGGGTCTTGCTCACCCCGCATGCGGGCGAAATGGCCCGTTTGCTAGGTGTTTCGCGGGCCGCGGTGGAAGACGACCCGGTCGCGCAGGTGCTGCGGGCCGCGCGTGAAACCGGCGCGGTGGTGCTGCTGAAATCCACGAACCAGCTGGTGGCGCAGCCAGAATCCGGCACGGTTTTCCGCACGGTTTCCGGCCCCGCGTGGACGGCGACCGCCGGCGCGGGCGACTTCTTGGCGGGTGTCTGCGGGGCGCTGCTAGCCGCCGGGCTGGACGTCCGAGACGCGGCCCTGGCGGGGGCGTCCATCCAAGAGCTGGCCAGCCGCCGCGCCGGGCAGACCGTCGTCCCGCAGGACATGGAGTTGCCAATCGCCGGGCTCTTGGCCGGCGAGTTCGGCTGATGGAAACGGGCCGGTGCCGTTTTCACTAGGCTGGCCCCATGGCGAAAACGAAGAAGAAGGTCGGCATCCTCACGGCGGGCGGAGACGCCCCAGGTTTGAACGCGGTGATCCGTGGGTTCGGCAAGACGGCCATCTGGCATCACGGCATGGAGCTGTACGGGTTCACCGACGGCATCCAGGGGCTGGTGGAAAACCGCTACGTGGAGCTGACCGGTTCGAGCCTGTCCGGCATTCTCACCTTGGGCGGCACCATCCTGGGCACCAGCCGCGAGAAGGTGCACAAGTACGCGGCGGGCGGCGAGACGTTCGATGCCGTCCCCACTATCGTCGAAAACTATGAGCGGCTCGGCTTGGAGGCGCTGGTGATGCTCGGCGGTGGCGGCACGGCCAAGAATGCGAAACGCCTTGCCGATGCGGGGCTGAACGTCGTATCGCTGCCCAAGACCATCGACAACGACATCGCCGGCACCGACACCACCTTCGGTTTCGCCACCGCCATGGAGATCGCCACCGAGGCCGTCGACCGCCTGCATTCGACGGCCCACAGCCACCACCGCATCATCCTTGTCGAGCTGATGGGCCACCGGGCGGGTTGGCTCACCCTCGGCGCGGGCATTGCCGGCGGCGCGGACGTCATTCTCATCCCGGAGATCCCCTACACGGTGAAGAGCGTGGCCGACACCATCAAAGGCCGCATCGAGCGGGGCAGCTCCTTCTCGGTGGTGGCGGTCGCCGAAGGCGCCCGCGACACCAAAGACGCCGCCGACTTCCAGGCGGCGCAACTGCTCGTCTCGTCCGCCCCCACCGCCGAGGCGAAACGCGCCGCCAAAGCCCATTTGGTGAACGTGGAGCACGCCCA
>JAISTI010000034.1 GCA_031272685.1 Propionibacteriaceae bacterium
TGAAACTGGCCGACAAGTACTCGCTGACCTTCTTCGGGACGGTCGGAGAGCCCTTCGACCCGACTTTGCATGAAGCGCTGATGCAGCTTCCGGCCGCCGAACCGGTCGCGGAGCCGACCGTCACCCAGGTGATGCAGCGCGGCGCGAAGCTCGGCGAGCGGGTGATCCGCCCGGCGCGCGTCGGCGTCGCCAATCCGCAGGAATAGGCAGCGATCCCAGAGGGGCAGGGCAGCAGGTGAGCACGAAAGAGTGGCTGGAGAAGGACTATTACGCCATCTTGGGGGTGTCGAAGGACGCTTCCGCGAACGAGATCAAGAAGGCGTTCCGCAAGCTGGCGCAGAAATACCATCCGGATTCCAACCCGGACGACAAAGCCGCCGAGGCGAAGTTCAAAGAGATCTCCGAGGCGTACGCCGTGGTGGGCGACGCGAAGACACGCAAAGAGTACGACGAGGCGCGCACCCTGTTCGGCTCCGGCGGCTACCGCTTCACCGCCGGGTCGGGCGGGGCCGGGCCCGACCTTTCCGACATCCTGGGCGGCGGCCGGCTCTCCGACATTTTCTCGATGTTCTCGCAGGGCGGCTTCACCGACATGGGCGGGCAGGGTTTCAGCGGCTTCACCGCCGCGCAGCCCCCGCCCCCGCCGCCGCCCAAGGACACCAAGGCCAAGGTGAAGATCAGCTTCGCCGACGCCGCCCTGGGCACCGTCATCAAGGTGCGCACTTCGTCGGGCGCCGAGGTGAAATTCAAGATCCCGGCCGGCACCCCCAGCGGCAAGACGTTCCGCGCCAAGGGCAAAGGCGTGAACGGCACCGACCTGCTGATCACCGTCGAGGTGGAAGTGCCCAAGAACCTCTCTGACGAGGCCAAAGCCAAGCTGCGCGAATTCGAAGCCCTGGTGGAGGCGCGATGAGCGGCCAGGGCATCGAGCGCACCGACCCGGACATCCCCATCTTCGTGATCGCGGTGGCGGCCGACCTGGCCGGCATGCACCCGCAGACTTTGCGCGGCTACGACCGGCTCGGGCTGGTCGTCCCCCGCCGGGCGAAAGGCCGGGGACGGGGCCGGCGCTATTCGATGCGCGACGTGTTCCGGCTGCGGCGCATCCAGCAGCTCTCCCAAGACGAGGGCGTGAACCTGGAAGGCATCAAGCGCATCCTCTCGCTGGAGGCGGAGCTGGAACAGGCCCACCAGCAGTTGGTGCAGCTCACCGGCCTGCTGAACGAGCTGCAGCGCGAGGGCCGCGCCTCCCGCGTCTTCACCGCGCACCCGGCCGGGGACGTCCACCTCGGCCGCACCCGGGCGGCGATCCGGCGCGAGCTGACCCGCTAGCGCCCAGACCGCACCAGTGGGAATACCATGGGCAGTACAATAGTTGAGCGAAATAGACTCAAGTAACGATTGGAGAGATTGGATGGACGGAAACAGGCGCTTCAACCAGCCGCAGGAGGAAGAGGGCTCGGCGCTGGACAAATACTCGGTAGACCTGACGGCCGCGGCCCGCGAGGGCAAGCTCGATCCGGTGATCGGCCGGGATCAGGAAATCCGCCGGGTGGTGCAGGTGCTGGCCCGGCGCACCAAGAACAATCCGGTGCTGATCGGCGAGCCCGGCGTGGGCAAGACCGCCGTGGTGGAGGGGCTGGCGCAACGGGTCGTGGCCGGCGATGTGCCGGACTCGCTGAAAGACCGGCGGGTCGTCGGCCTGGATTTGGCCGCGATGGTGGCCGGGGCGAAATACCGCGGCGAATTCGAAGAGCGCCTCAAAGCCGTCCTGAACGAGATCAAAAAAGCCGAAGGCCGCATCATCACCTTCATCGACGAGCTGCACACCGTGGTGGGGGCGGGCACCGGCGGGGATTCCGCCATGGACGCCGGCAACATGCTCAAGCCGATGCTCGCCCGCGGCGAGCTGCGCATGATTGGCGCCACCACCCTCGACGAATACCGCGAGCGCATCGAGAAAGACCCGGCCCTGGAGCGCCGTTTCCAGCAGGTGTTCGTGGGGGAGCCCTCGGTGGAGGACACCATCGCCATCCTGCGCGGGCTGCGGCAGCGCTACGAGGCCCACCACAAAGTGCGCATCACCGATTCCGCGCTGGTCGCGGCCGCCACCCTCTCGCACCGCTACATCACCGCCCGGCAGCTGCCCGACAAAGCCATCGACTTGATCGACGAGGCCGCCTCCCGGCTGCGCATGGAAATCGACTCCTCCCCGGAGGAAATCGACCAGCTCCGCCGCGACATCGACAAGATGACGATGCAGGCGTTCGCCTTGGAGAACGAGGACGACCCCGCTTCCAAAGAGCGGCTGGCAAAGCTGAACGCCGAGCTGGCCAAGGCCAAAGACGAGCTGCGCGGCCTGGAGGACAAGTGGGCGGTGGAAAAAGCCGGGCTGAACCGGGTGGGCGAGCTGAAAGAGCAGATCGACAAGCTGCGCATCGCCGCCGAGAAAGCCCAGCGCGACGGTGACCTCACCGGCGCGGCCAAAATCCTCTACGGGCAGATTCCCGGCCTGGAAGCCGAGCTGGACAAGGCCGAAGACAGCGAGCCGCCGGAGGATCGCATGGTCTCCGAAGAGGTCGGGGCGGGCGACATCGCCGAGGTGGTGGCCGCCTGGACCGGCATCCCGGTGGGCAAACTGCTGCAGGGCGAATCCGAGAAGCTGCTGCACATGGAAGACGAGCTGGGCAAACGCCTGATCGGTCAGCGCGCCGCCGTCACCGCCGTCTCCGACGCCATCCGCCGCGCCCGCGCCGGCATCTCCGACCCCGACCGGCCGACCGGCTCATTCCTGTTCCTCGGCCCCACCGGGGTGGGCAAGACCGAGCTGGCCAAATCACTGGCCGAATTCTTGTTCGACGACGAGCGCAATTTGGTGCGCATCGACATGAGCGAATACGGCGAAAAGCACTCCGTCTCCCGGCTGGTCGGCGCGCCCCCCGGATATA
>JAISTI010000086.1 GCA_031272685.1 Propionibacteriaceae bacterium
GGGGTTTTGTCGGGGGGGGGGGGGGGGGGGGGGGGGGGGGTTGCGGGGGGGTTGGGGTGTGGGGGGGGGCGGGGGCTTCGGGGTGGGGCTGTTGGAGGGGAAGCTGGACGGGGTGGCGGTGGGGGCCACCTGCGCGCAGCCGGCCAGCAGCAGCGCCGCCAGCGCGGCCGTCACCCACGTTCGGAAGTCCATCGGGAATCCACTATAGGTGCGATAGATTTGTGTCCCCCGAATTCAAGGAGTGCCCGTGTCCGATTCCGCCGCCGCATCGCAGGTTTTCTCGCAATCCCTCGGCCTGGTGGCCGCCGTGGAGCCGCGGGTTGCCGGGGCCATTAAGCAGGAGCTGGAAGACCAGCGCGCCTCGCTCAAGCTCATCGCCTCGGAGAATTACGCTTCGCTGCCCACCCTGCTGGCCATGGGCAACTTCCTCTCTGACAAATACGCCGAAGGCACTCCGGGCCACCGCTTTTACGCCGGCTGCCGCAATGTCGACACCGTGGAGTCGGTGGCGGACGAGCACGCCCGCGAGCTGTTCGGCGCCGACCACGCCTACGCCCAGCCGCATTCCGGCATCGACGCGAACCTCGTCGCCTACTGGGCCATCCTGAACCACCGCGTCGAGTCGCCCGCGTTGCAACGCCTGGGCGCCAAGACGGTCAACGACCTTTCCGAGGCGGACTGGGAGGAGCTGCGCCTGACCTTCGCCCAGCAGCGGGTGATGGGCATGAGCCTCGACGTCGGCGGCCACCTCACCCACGGCTTCCGCCCGAACATCTCCGGCAAGATGTTCCACCAGCGCTCCTACGGCACCGACCCGGCCACCGAGTTGATCGACTACGCCAAGCTGGCGGCCGACGCCAAAGAGTTCAAGCCGCTGATCATCGTGGCCGGCTATTCGGCCTATCCCCGCCGGATCAACTTCGCCAAGATGCGCGAGATCGCCGATTCCGTCGGCGCCACCCTGTTCGTGGACATGGCGCATTTCGCCGGGCTGGTGGCCGGGAAGGTCTTCACCGGCGAAGAAGACCCGGTGCCGTTCGCGCAGGTGGTGGCCACCACCACCCACAAGTCGCTGCGCGGCCCGCGCGGCGGCCTGGTGTTGTGCACTTCCGAATACGCCGACTCCGTCGACAAAGGCTGCCCGATGGTGTTGGGCGGCCCGCTCGGGCATGTGATGGCCGCGAAGGCCGTCGCGCTGGCCGAGGCGCGCCAGCCGGCTTTCCGCGCATATGCCCAGCAGGTCGCTGCCAATGCAAAAGCCCTTGCCGAAGGGCTGCTGCGCCGGGGCGTGCGCTTGGTGACGGGCGGCACCGACAACCATCTGGTGCTGCTCGACGTCGCCACTTCTTTCGGCCTGACCGGACGGCAGGCCGAATCCGCGCTGCTGGATTCCGGCATCGTCACCAACCGCAACTCCATCCCAAACGACCCGAACGGCGCCTGGTACACCTCCGGGGTGCGCATCGGCACCCCGGCGCTCACCACCCGCGGTTTGGGCGAAGCCGAATTCGACCAAGTGGCCGAGTTGATGGTCTCAGTGCTGAAGCAAACGGCCCCCGAAGGCGCTAGCAAGGCGAAGTACGCCATCGCCGCCGGGGTTCCCGAGCGCGTGAAGCAGGCGTGCGCGGAATTGCTTTCCGGCTTCCCGCTCTATCCGGGTTTGGAAATCTAGTTCCGGGAGCCGCCCAGCTCGGAATCGGGGGGCAGCTCCCCGGAGCCGCGGCGGATCAGCCGGGCCGGGATGATGGTGGTCTTGGGCGGTTGGCCGGGGTTGTCCAGCCGCTCCAACACCCGCTCGCAGGCGGCGCGCCCGATGGCGTACGGGTCTTGGGCGATGACGGTGATCTTCGGGTCGAGCAGGTCGGCCAGATGGAAATCGTCAAAAGACACCAAGGCGATGCGCTTGTGCAGGTTCCGCTCGTAGAGGGCGCGCACCACGCCGTACGTCACCATGTTCTGCGCGGCGAAAATCGCCGTGGGCGGGTTGGCGGAGGAGATCATCCGCAGCGCCGAGCCGAAGGCGGTGTTCTCCGAGTGGTTGTCAACGGAGACAAGGTCAGGATCGACGGCCAGCCCGGCGGCTTTCATGGCCGCGTTGAACCCCTCCAGCCGGGCGATCACCGAGGCGATATGCGCCAGGTCGCCCAGGAAGGCGATGCGCCGGTGCCCGAAAGAAATCAGGTGTTCGGTGCCCAGGCGGGCGGCCTCCAGGTGGTCGCCGAGCACGCAGTCGGCCTCGATGCCCACCGGCGGCCGGTCGATCATCACCACCGGGGTGCCCAGCTCCATCTCCGGGAGCAGGTATTTCTGGTCGCCGCCGGAAGGGGTGATTATCAGGCCGTCCACCCGGCGGGAGATCAACGCCGTCACCAGGCGCTTTTCGCGGTCGGGGGATTCATCGGTGCTGGCGGCGATCACCGCGAACTTGCGGGCCTCGGCCGCCGCCTCGGCGGCGCGGTGCATCGCCCCGTCGAAGGGGTTGTCCACGCTGGCGAGAATCAGGCCGATGCTGTCGGAGCGGCCGTCTCCGCGCCGCAGCGAGCCGGCCGAGAGGTTGCGGGTGAAGCCCAGCTCGTCCATTGCGGCCTCGACGCGGGTGATAGTGTCAGAGCTGACTCCGGGCTCGTTGTTCGCAACTCGCGAGACGGTCTTCAAGCTCACGCCGGCCTTTTCGGCGACGTCGAGCATCGTGGCCCGCGAACGGGTAGCCGCGCCGTTGCCGGGAGCGGTCTCCACTGTGCGTTTCCTTGCCACGGGTGACAATATACTGCACGGCCTTGACATTGACAACGTTGTCTTATCGTTATCAAATCGTGACCAGATGGACTTGACGCGACAACCTCGTGTCACTAGCATCAGATTCGACAACGTTGTCATGAAATGTCTTGTCATGGATTGACAGCCGTCCCGAGACCCAAGGAGAGAGATGCCAGCAGCGTCCGACGTGATTCTTGACATGCAGCACATCACCAAAGAGTTCCCCGGTGTGCGCGCCCTCGACGACGTGACCATGAAGGTCCGCCGCGGCGTAATCCACGCCATCTGCGGCGAAAACGGCGCCGGGAAATCCACCCTGATGAAAGTGCTCTCCGGCGTGCACCCCTACGGCAGCTACGAAGGCGACGTCTTCTACCAGGGCGAGCTGATGAAGTTTTCCAGCATCCGCCAGTCCGAAGACGCCGGCATCGCGATCATCCACCAAGAGCTGGCCCTGATCCCCGAGCTGTCCATCACCGAAAACATCTTCATGGGCAACGAGGTGATGAAAGGCCGGTTCATCGACTGGCACACCGCCCGGCTGCGCACCATCGACCTGCTGGCGCGCGTGGGCCTCGACCTCGACCCCCGCACCCAGATCAAGAAGCTCGGCGTGGGCCAGCAGCAGTTGGTGGAAATCGCCAAGGCC
>JAISTI010000099.1 GCA_031272685.1 Propionibacteriaceae bacterium
GGTGACGGCGAAGAACTCGCGCACCGGGCCGGCCCCGTCCAGCCGGGCGGCCTCGAACAGCGACGGCTCGATTTTCCCGGCCCCGGCCAGGAAGAGCATCATGCACAGGCCGGATTGCACCCAGGCGCCAATCAGGCCGATGGCCGGCAGCGCCCAATCCCACTCCCCCAGCCAGGCCTTTTCACTGGCCACCCCGAACATCGCGAGCAGTTGGTTGAACAGGCCGGACGGCGCGTAAACCCAGCGCCAGATGACGCCCACCGCGATCAGCGGCAGGATTTGCGGCAGGAAGAACACCAGCCGGAAGGCGGCCATACCGGGCACTTTTCGCCGGGTGAGCAGCGCCGCCATCAGCAGGCCGACGGTGACCGGCAGCGCCGAGAAGAACAGCAGCAGGAAGAAAGCGTGGCCGATGGAGCCGAGCAGCACCGGGTCGGTGAAAACGTCGGCGTAGTTGGCCAGGCCGCGCCACACGGCCAGGTTCACCCCGTCCCAGTCCCACAGCGACAGGTTGATGGTGCGCAGGGCCGGGTACAGGATGAAGGTGGCATAGAGCAGCAGCCCGGGCAGCGCAAAGAGCAGCCCGGACCACTGGCGTTTCATCTGCTATCCCTTGTCGGAATCCCAATCAGCTTGCAGGCTGGAGATGAACTCCGAGGGGGTGGTCTGCCCGGCGATAACCCCTTGCAGGCCCTGGGTGAGGGCGGTGTGCATGGTGGGGGTGGCGTGGTCGAGGAAGGTGACCAGGCCGTCGGACTGGGCGGCTTGCGCGTAGGCGTTTCGCAGGTCGGTCGCCACCCCGGCGGCCGGCGCCGGCGCGGTTTCCAGGTTGACTGGGAGCATTCCGAGGCCGACGGAGATTTCGGCGGCTTCCGCGGAGGCCAGGTAGTTCAGGAAGGCCGCCGCGGCGTCGGCTTTCTGCGTCTTGGCGGAGATGGCGAAGCCGGCGGTGAAGCTCTGCCCGGTGGCCGGGCCGTCTGCCACGCCGTCCGGGGCGGGGAAGGCGACAAAGCCGGCGTCGTCGCCCAGGCCTTCGGCGACCGTGCCGACCGCCCAGGAGCCGTCTGCGGTGAAGGCGGCCTTGCCTTGCGCGAACTCCGCGCGGGCGTCGTCTTCTTTGGTGCCGTTGGCGGAATCCGGGAAATAGCCTTTCGCCGCCCAGTCGGCGAGTTTGGCGGCCGTTTCGGTGGCGCCGCCGAGATCAATGGTGGCGCCCGCCTTGCCGTTCACCCAGTCTTGCGCGGCGGGCGCGCCCAGGGCGTTGATGAGCAGGCCGCCCCACAGGTGGATGCCGCCGTCGTCGAGGGAACCGAGCGCTATCGGGGTGATGCCCGCTTCTTTGAGCGCGGCCAGCGCCGCCTCGAACTCGGCCAGGCTCACCGGCGCGGCGGCGATGCCGGCCTGCGCCAGCAGCGCCTTGTTGTAGTACAGGCCGGTGAAGGACGCCCCGCCGGGGATGCCGTATTGGGCGCCTTCGCCGTGCACCTTGCCATCGGCGCTGAGCTGGAGCTGGGCGAGCTGGGAGGCGGGGAATTTCTCGGCCCAGCCGTAGGCTTCGGCGTACGGGCCGAGATCCAACACCTGCCCGGCGGGGGCGGTGGTCTGGATGGCGGCGTCGACGTATTGCACGATGTCGGGGGCGGAATCCGAGGTGAGCTTGTTCACCACGTCGGTGGAGAAGTTGCCGCAGTCTTCGTACTGCTTCTCGAAGGTGACGTTCGCGTGCAGCGCGGTGAACCCGTCGAGCAGGTCTTCAACAGGGTGGGCGTCGCAGTAGGCGACGGTGAGGGTGATCGGCTCGGTGGTCAGCTCGGTGGACACGTTGGTGGGCACGTTCTCCTGCGTCGGACCGGCTTCCCCGCTGGGCGAGCAGGCGGCGAGCGCCAGGCTGATGATGGAAATGGTGGTTATAGCTGTGAGTTTGCGCATTGTTTTCTTCCGGTTGCGGTGGATAGGTGGCGAAGCAAGCGGGTCATTGCCAAGGCGGGCGGACCCGCTAAGGACAAACGCAAGAAGCGGGTGACGACTGGATGGCCATCTGTCCTCCTCACCTTGGCAACTTGGGGCTACTCTAGGGCAGATTCCCGGCCGCTTCGGCCGGTTGCCGGTATTCGGTCGAGTTGGGCGGCGGCTCCCGTCTCGGGTTTTCCGATTCCAACTGCGAGATGACGATGCCGGCGATGATGAGCGCGGCGCCGAGGTAGCCGCGCCAGCCGAGGTCTTCACGCAAGATGATGGCCCCGCCGACGGCGCCCCACAGGGATTCGGTGGCCAGGATGAGGGCGGCGTGCTCGGGGATGGCGTAGCGCTGGCCGAGGATCTGGCAGGTGTAGGCGATTCCGACGGAGATGAAACCTGTGTACAGCAGCGGAATGACCGCCTGATCCATGCCGGTGAACGGCCGCGCGTCGAATAAGAACGCCAGAATGGTGCTTTCCGCCGACGTGACCAGGAACTGGGTGACGGAGAAACGCAGGGCGCTCACTTTCGGGGCGAAGTGGTCGATGACGAGGATGTGGGCCG
>JAISTI010000103.1 GCA_031272685.1 Propionibacteriaceae bacterium
GTTCGAGACGTTCCGGCAGTCGCTGGCAGCCGTCGCGCACTACCGCGGCCAAGGGGGGCGGGCGAACCTGGTCGTCTCCGAAGACGGCCTTGCCAAGCTGATCCCCGACCTCGCAGACGGAGGTTTGGAACGGGTGCTGTCTGCCCCTGCCAACGATGGGGAACGCCAGGCGGCTGAGCGGATCAGGTTCTACCGCACTTTCGGCGTGGGTTTCGTCGCCCGCCCGGCCGACGGGCGCCCGGGGCTATTCAAGAAGGCCGGAAACCTCAACTACACCCTGCGGCTGTCCGAGGCGCTGGACGCCGGGGAACCGCTGCCCAGGCTGCTGCACGGCCAGTTCGCGGGCGGGCACGCGGAGGGCGACGTGCGCGTGGGCGAGCTCATCTTGCTGCTCGACAAAGATTCGCTGCTGCGCCCGGAGGTGATCTGGGCGACCGTCCCGGAGTTCGTGGCCGACCCGAAACTGGTCTATACCCAGCACCAAACGAAGCCCGCCAACCCGGAAGAGAACTACTTCACGCGCATCATGGCGGCGTTCACCACCAACCTGTTCGCCAATGGGCTGCCCGCGAAATCGGTGCAGGGGTTCACCGTGCCGCTGGTTGGGCACAATGCCTTCTTGCGCAAAGAGTTTCTCAAACAGACCGACTGGTGGCCGGAAAACCGCGTCTCGGAAGACTACGCCAAGTCCATGGACGCTTACCGGCTCGGCTACCACGGGAAATACATCGCCTATGAGGGCCTCGACTTCGGGGAATACGTGTCAGAGACGTTCACAGTGGAGACGCTCAAGCAATACCGCTACGCCTTCGGGCTGCTTGAGATTCTTTTCAACCCGCCGCGGCAGTGGCTGCGCTCGGGATTGCTTACCCCGGAGATGCGGCTGCTGGTCAAGACCTATCCCCGCGCGAGAATCCTGGACTTGTACGACATGTTCGTGTATCTGTTCTCTTTTGTGAACAGCGCGGTGGCGCTGCCCTTCACGGTTGTGACGCTGGCCTTTGGCGACTACCGGATGTATTGGGGTGGGTTCTTGGCCAATTTCATCATCTTTGCCGTTGTCCCCTCGCTGAACATCATGCGGGCCCGGCCTGCCTCCAAGAGGCTCGATTTTTGGACGGGCGTCTCTTTCGTCGCCGTCGGCCCGGTGTTCCTCGGGCACACGTATTCGATTGCCCGGGGTTTCGTGAAGTTTTTCGCCGACGGCCTAACCGGCCGCAGCCGCGGGTTCGGCGCGACCTCGGTGGCCAGCCACCGCTATTTCGGCGACGGCGTACGCCTGCTCGCCGGCTACTACGCGGAAAACAAGGCGTTGCTCGCCATCTCCGTCCTGCTGCTCGCCGAGGGAGCCTTCTTCTTCCCGGCCCATCAGGAATTGAGTTTGGCAACGGCCTCGGTTGCCTTCATGATGCTGGTTCCGTTGACGCCGATCATCTTCACCCCGGCGTTTTTCCGCCCGCCGCGCTGGGCCGCCCGCCTGGGGCGGCCGCGGATGGCCAGGCTGGCGTCCGGGTAGGGAAAGGCCCACAGTTCAGGGCGAGGCGGCGGCAGCGTCCACGAGGTTGATGCCCTGCGCGCGTTTGTCTTCGACGAGGTGGGCGGCCCGGTCGTGTGCCGCGAGATTCCCGAGCCGGCCTGCCCGGCGGACGGAGTGTTGGTGTCGGTGCGGGCGACCGGGGTCTGCCGTTCGGATTGGCACGCTTGGCGTGGGCACGATCCGGTGGCGCTGCCGCACATACCCGGCCACGAGTTCGCCGGGGTGGTGGCCGAAGTTGGGGCCAACGTTACCGGCTGCCGGGTGGGCGACCGGGTGACGGCCCCGTTCGTTCAAGGTTGCGGGGCGTGTTCGTATTGCGCTTCCGGCAACGCGCAGGTGTGCCCGAACCAGTCCCAGCCCGGCTTCACCTTTCCCGGTTCTTTCGCGGACATGGTCGTCGTCCACAATGCGGCTCTCAACTCGGTGGCGCTGCCCGGCTCGCTCGATTTTGTGACGGCCGCCGCGCTGGGCTGCCGCTTCGCTACCGCTTTCCACGCCCTCCGGCGGCAAGCGGGCTTGCAGGCTGGGGAATGGCTGGCGGTTTTCGGCTGTGGCGGGGTGGGCTTGTCCGCCATCCTGATCGCGAAGGCGATGGGCGCCCGCGTGGTAGCCGTGGATCGCTCCGAGCAGGCACTGGCACGGGCGGCCGGTTTGGGGGCGGACGAGATTCTGCGCGACGGCACTGCCGAACAAGTCCGCGACTTGACCGAAGGCGGCGCCCAGGTGTCGCTGGACGCCGTCGGCTCGCCCGCAACGGCGGCTGCGGCGGTGCGCTCGCTGCGGCGGCGCGGCCGGCACGTCCAAGTCGGGCTGATGTTGCAGGACAACGCCACGGCTCCCCTGCCCTGGGATGTGGTCGTGGCTTGGGAGCTGCAAGTGTCCGGATCGCACGGCATGGCGGCGGCGGCGTACCCGGAAATGCTCTCGCTGATCACGTCCGGCCGCCTTGATCCAAAAAGCCTTGTCGGAACAGTAATCGGCTTCGAAGACTTGGGTGAAGCCCTCATG
>JAISTI010000154.1 GCA_031272685.1 Propionibacteriaceae bacterium
CTGGCCGTCGACCGGCTTGCCGTTGCGCAGCCGCTTGCGCTCGCGCTTCTGGCGCTCCGGGCGCGGCTCGGATTTGCCCTCGTCCTGCCCGTCGCGCCCGCGGCCCCGGCTGCGATCTCGATCGCGGTCTCGATCTCGGCCGCGGTCCCGGTCGCGTCCGCCGCCCCGCCGGTCGTCGCGCCCGCGCCCGCCCGCGCGCCGGTCGTCGCGGCGGCGGTCGTCCGGCTTCTCCGGCCGGTCTTCCGGAGCGATGAGCCAGCCTTGGGCGTCTTCGGGGATGTCGAGGTCTTTCAGGAACCACTCAGAGGTGGAATACGTTTCCGGCGGGTCGGCGAAGTCCAGCTTGAGGATGCGGTTGATGACATTCCAGCGGGTGACGTCCTGCCAGTCGATGAAGGTGACCGCGATGCCGGACGCGCCGGCCCGGCCGGTGCGTCCGATGCGGTGCACGTACGTCAGCTCGTTGTCGGGGCATTCGTAGTTGATGACGTGGGTGACGTCGGTGACGTCGAGGCCGCGGGCGGCCACGTCGGTGGCGACCAGCACGTCTGCTTTGCCGTCGCGGAAACGCTGCAGCGCCTTCTCGCGCAGCGCCTGCGAGAGATCTCCGTGGATGGTCTTGACCTTGAAGCCGCGATCGGTTAGCTCGTCGGCGAGCCGCTGGGCGGCGCGCTTGGTGTTGGTGAACACCAGGGTGCGCCCGCGGTCGCGCGACTGCAGGATTTTGCCCACAAGCTGCGGTTTGTCGAGGTCGTGCGCCCGGTAGACGAACTGGGTGGTTTCCGGCACGGTGAGCTGCGCGTCGCCCGTCTCGGCCCGGACGTTGATGGGCTGGTCGAGGTGGGTGCGGGCCAGCGAAACGATGGCGGCGGGCATGGTGGCCGAGAACAGCAGCGTCTGGCGGTCTTTGGGGGTCTTGGAAACGAGGGTCTCGACGTCGGGCAGGAAGCCCATGTCGAGCATCTCGTCCGCCTCGTCCAACACCAGGATGCGCACCTGGGACAAATCCAGGGAGCCGCGCTGTTCGAGGTCTATCAGGCGGCCGGGGGTGCCCACCACGACGTCCACGCCGGTTTTTAGGGCGTCGAGCTGCGGCTCATAACCGACGCCGCCGTAGACGGTGAGCACCCGGGCGGCGCGGTAGGTGGAGGCGGTCGCGAGGTCGTCGGAGACCTGTAGGGCCAGTTCGCGGGTGGGGCACATGACCAGCGCCTGCGGCGCGCGGCTGGCGGGATCGTGGCCGGGATCTCCGGGCACGTTGATGCGCTGCAGCACGGCGATGCCGAAGGCGAGGGTTTTGCCGGTGCCGGTGCGGGCCTGGCCGATCATGTCGGAGCCGCTGAGCGCGATGGGGATGGCCAGTTCTTGGATGGGGAAGGGGTCGGTGATGCCGACACCCTTCAAGGCCTTGATGATGGATGGTTGCACGCCAAGTTCGGCGAAGCTCTTTTCTTCTTGCATAACTCTGTAAATACTAAACCTAAATGCTGAACCCGACTTTGCGGGACTTCTCCTGGTCGATGTCCAGGTAGCCGATCATCCGCGCCGGCACCAGCACGATCCGGCCCTTTTCGTCGGCGAGCTTTAGCACCCCGTCGGCGGCGAGCGCCGCATTCAGGAGCTTCTCAACCTCGGCGGCGTCGGCGGCGGCGTGGATGACGACTTCGCGGGCGATGTTGGGGATGTAGACCTTAACTTCCATTCTCGGCACCTCCGAACGCGGCGGCGTCGTCTGGGGTGGCCGGGCGCACCACGATCTTTGTCCAGGCTCCCACGTAAATGGCCTGGTTGCGGCCGATTTCGATCTTGCCCGCCGGGATGGGCATGGTGGGCAGCGGCTGCGCGGCGGTGCCCACGAAGGTGCCGTTGGCGGAGCCGAGGTCTTCGACCCACCAGCGGGTGCCGTCGGTGGTCAGCTCGGCGTGGCTGCGGGAGACGCCGATGTCGAGGTCGCATTCGATTTCCGGGTTCAGCCCGCGGGCCGGCGACGAGCGGCCGATAAGGTTGGCATCTTTGACCAGGGGGATGATTTCAGGCAGGCCGGGGGAGGGCATGTGTTCCTCGGCCCCTTGTTCGGCGTACCAGTCGGGGTCTATCCAGACCTCGGCAACCCAGCGGACGTCCATTGCGGCCCCTTTCTCTGACTCAAGCATCTTACCGGAGGATGATGGTGTCTTCTTCCCATCGGGCCGGTGTCGCGGGCGCGGAATCCGTGGCCGGTTCGGCGCCGGGAGCGGGCTTGGGCAGCATCAGCTGCAGCAGCGCCGACAGCCGGTTGGGCCACGGCAGCGGCATGGCCCGCCCGCCTAGCTGCGAGGCCAGGGTTTCCAGCTCCCAGGTGGGCGTGCCGATGGAAAGCACGTCGGCGCGCAGCCGCCCGGCGGTCTGCGCGAGGGCGGTCTGGAATTGCGCCGGGGACTCGTTGCCGTTGCCGCCATCGGAGATGATGGTGACGTGCCGCGCGCCGTTCACGCCGGCCGAGTCGAAGAGCCGGGCGGCGAGCTTCAGCCAGGTGCCCAGGGCGGTGCCGCCGTCGGGGTACAGCGCCTCGATGACGGCTTGCGCGCCGTTCGCGGTGTTTTCGTCACGCACCGACATGCCCGGCCCGGTGCGCACCCGGGGGTAGGCCAGATACGCCTTGTGGGTGCC
>JAISTI010000169.1 GCA_031272685.1 Propionibacteriaceae bacterium
TCAGCGGCTGCGTGAAGCTCGGGTCGTCGCCCTCGTTGTGGCCGCGGCGGCGGTAGCAGACCATGTCGACCACCACGTCTTTGCCGAACTGCTGGCGGAAATCGAAGGCCAACTGGCCGACCACCGCACAGGCGGCCGGGTCGTCGCCGTTCACATGGAAGACCGGGCACTGCCAGGCCTTGGCGAGGTCGGTGCAGTACACCGAGGAACGGCCCTCGGAAGGGGCGGTGGTGAAGCCGACTTGGTTGTTGATGACCAGGTGGACGGTGCCGCCGGTGTGGTAGCCGCGCAACTGGCTGAGCTGCATGGTCTCGTAAACCACCCCCTGCCCGGCGAAGGCGGCGTCGCCGTGCACCAGCACCGGCACCACCGGGAAACCGGCATCGGGGCCGGAGGGGTCGCGCAGCTTGTCGAGTTTGGCGCGGGCGATGCCCTCCAGCACCGGGTCCACCGCCTCCAGGTGCGACGGGTTGGCCGCCACCGAGGTGCGGATGGTGTTGCCCAGCAGCGAGGTGAAGGTTCCCTCGGCGCCGAGGTGGTATTTCACGTCCCCGGATCCCTCCGACAGGTTCGGGTCGTAGTTGCCCTCGAATTCGGTGAAAATCTGGGCGTAGCTCTTGCCCACCACGTTCGCCAGTACGTTCAGCCGCCCGCGGTGCGGCATGCCGATCACGACCTCTGCCAGCCCGGCGTTGGCCGCCCGGGCGCAGACCTCGGCCAGGAAGACGATGGCCGACTCCCCGCCCTCAAGGGAAAAGCGCTTCTGCCCGACGAATTTCGTCTGCAGGAAGGTCTCGAAAATCTCCGCCTCGCTGAGCCGGTCGAGGATGCGCAGATACTCTTCGCGCGGCCAGGGTTCGCGCTCGGCTTCGAAGCGCTCCTGCATCCAGCGGCGCTGCCCCGAATCGGCGATGTGCATATATTCCACGCCGATGGTGCGGCAGTACGAGGAGCGCAGCCGCTTCAGGATTTCGCGCAGGGTGAGCCGCAGCGGCCGGCCGGCGAAATTCCCGACGCCGAATTCGCGGTCCAAATCCCACAAGGTCAGGCCGTGGTGCTCGATGGTGAGTTCCTCGTGGCTGCGCTGGCGGTACTCCAACGGGTCGATGTCCGCCATGTAATGCCCCTGGGAGCGGTAGGCGTGGATCAGCGAGACGGCCCGGGCGGCCCGCGGCAGGTCGGAGAGCTGGCCGTCGGAGGCGTCTTGCGTCCAGCGGATCGGGTTGTAGGGGACCCGCAGCGAGCGGAAAATCTCGTCATAGAACCCGTGCTCGCCGATGAGCAGCTCGTGGATGCGCTTGAGGAACTCGCCGGACTGCGCCCCTTGGATGACGCGATGGTCATAGGTGGAGGTCAGGGTGGTGATCTTCGAGACCCCCAGCTCGGTGATGGTGCTGGGGGAGGCGCCTTGGAACTCCGGCGGATAGGCGATGGAGCCGACGCCGAGGATCACCCCCTGTCCGGGCATCAGCCGCGGGACGGAGTGCGAGGTGCCGATGCCGCCGGGGTTGGTGACGGTGCAGGTGGTGCCGGCGAAATCGGAAACCTCCAGCTTCCCGGCCCGGGCCCGCTTCACGATCCCCTCGTATTTGCGCCAGAAGGTGGCGAAATCCAGCTCCGCGGCGTTGCGGATGTTGGGCACGACCAGCTGGCGCGAGCCGTCCGGCTTCACCAGGTCGATGGCGATGCCAAGGTTCGCCGCCTGCGGGGTGACGAGGTACGCCTTGCCCGCCGCGTCTTCCTCGAAGTAGGCGTTCATCGCGGGCACCGCCCGCAACGCGCGGGTCATCGCGAAGGCGATCAGGTGGGTGAAGGAGACTTTCCCGCCGGTGGTGGCGCCCAGGTGGGCGTTTATCAGCTCCCGCTGGTCGATGGCGAGCTTCATCGGCACCTGCCGCACCGACGTGGCGGTCGGGATGCCCAAAGACTCGCCCATATTCGCGGCGGCGCGCTGCGCCGCGCCTTTCAGCCGGGTGCGAGTCGGCGCTGGCGCGGCCGCGTCGGCGGCCACCTGGGCCGGCAGGTTCGGGGAGACGCCGGAAGCCGAGCCCGGCACTTGTGGGGCGGTGGAGTGCCGCGGGGCGGCCGGCTCCGCCTGGGTGCGCACCGCGGCCACCGGGGCGGCCTGGCCGGCGCCGCCTTCGAAAAATGCCCGCCAGTCGGCGCTCACCGACTCCGGGTTGCCGCGCCACTTCGCCTCCAACTGGGCGATGAGCCATTCGTTTGCCGCTCCCGGCCGTGCTGTCATGTGCGTCCTTTCCGGGCCGAAAGCCTACCGACTGGCGAGCCGGGGGTGAGAACCGGGAAGAATCTTCGCCAAAACTGTTCCCCAGCGGCGAAAACCGGTGCAAGATGGGGGTGACAGGCCAAGTGAAGGGAAAACGATGGCGCACGATTTGTCCGGCGGGCTTACCGGCTGGGACTTGGAAGGCTTCCACAATGGCGGCGACACCGAATGTTGGCGGCGCCTCGGCGCGCATGAGGTGACGGTGGTGGACGACGAGCGCGGCGAAATCAAAGGCGTGCGCTTCGCGGTCTGGGCGCCGAACGCCCAGCGGGTGCTGGTGGACGGCGACTTCAACTATTGGACCGGAGACGACATGCACCTCGTCCCCGGCAGCGGCGTCTGGGCGCTGTTCGTGGAAGGCATCGGCCCCGGCACGCTGTACAAGTACAAGATCCTGGGCGCGGACAACCAGTGGCACGAAAAGGTCGACCCGGTGGCGTTCTTCGCCGAGCAGGCCCCCGCCAACTCGTCCATCGTCTACACCTCTCAGTTCATTTGGGGTGATGGCGCGTGGATGGACAAGCGCGCCAAAGGCCATCTATGGAGCGAGCCGATGAGCATCTACGAG
>JAISTI010000102.1 GCA_031272685.1 Propionibacteriaceae bacterium
ACAGGCCAATCTTGCCGCCCTGCACGTAGGGGGTGAGCAGGTCGAGCACCTTGATGCCGGTTTCCAGCATCTGCGTTTTGGGCTCCAGCGAGTCGAAGGCGGGCGCCGGGCGGTGGATAGGCCAGCGCTGCCCGATGTCCAGCTTGGTTATGTCGTCGTTGAGGCATTCGCCGATGACATTCCACACCCGGCCTTTGGTGACCTCTCCGACGGGAACCGAAATCGGCTGGCCGGTGTCGGTGACGAGCGTGCCGCGCCGCAGGCCGTCGGTGGGTTTGAGCGAGATGGCCCGCACGGTGTTGTCGCCGATGTGCAGCGCCACTTCCAGGGTGACCTCCCGCTTGAGCTTGCCGTCGTCGATGGTGACGTGCAGCGCGTTCTCCAGGTCTGGCATCTGGTCGGCGGGGAACTCCACGTCCACCACCGGCCCGATCACCCGGGTGACGCGGCCTTGGGCTGTGCTAACTGGTGTGCTTGTCATTTCTTCTCCGTCAGTTTTGCTCGGCCAGCGCTCCCGCGCCGCCGACGATCTCGGAAATCTCCTGGGTGATCTCAGCCTGCCGGGCCTGGTTGGCCTGCCGGGTGAGGGTTTGGATCAGCTGTTCGGCGTTGTCGGTGGCCGATTTCATCGCCCGCTGCTGGCTGGCGAGCTGGGAGGCGGCGCATTGCTGCAGGTAGAACCAGATGCGCGAGCGCACATAGAGCGGCAGCAGCGCGTCCAGCACCTTTTCGGGAGTGGGCTCGAAGCGGTATTGCGGGATGATGTCGTGCTCGCCCAGCTCGTGCACCCCTTCCACCACCTCAAGGGGCAGAATGCGCCGGGCGCGCGGCACTTGGGAAATCATGGATTCCATCCGGGTGTAGACCACCCAGATTTCGTCCACTCCCCCATTCGCGCTGGATTTGAGGAAGTCTTCGACGAGCTTGTCGGCGATTTGGACGGCGTCTTCGAATTTCGGGGAATCCGTGAAGCCTTCCCAGTGGGCTTCCAGATCAAGGTTGCGGAAGCGCAGATGGGTGATGCCCTTGCGGCCGACGACGTACCGCACCGGCTGTTTGCCGTCGTCGCGCAGCCGCTGGATGAGCCGGTCGGCGGCGCGGATCGCGTTGGAGGAATAGGCGCCGTTCATGCCGCGGTCGGAGGTGATGTAGAGCACCGCCACCCGGTCCACCGTCTCGTAGGGGCTGGTCAGCGGGTGGTCTTCGTCGGAGTAGGTGGCGACGGCCGAGACCGCCCGGTTCAGCTCGCGGGTGAACGGCAGGGCGTGCGCGGCGGCCTGCTGCGCCTTGATGATGCGCGACGAGGCGATCAGCTCCATCGCCTTGGTGATCTTCTTCGTCGCCATCACCGACTTGCGGCGGCGGCGAAGTTCGCGCAAACCCGCCCCCATTAGCGCTTCTTCCCCCGCACGATCTGCTCGTTGGAGACTTTGTCGTCTTCGATGGCGGACGTCTTGGGCTCGGCGGCCAGCAACGGCTTGCCTTCGCCGGTGACGAACACCTGCTTGAAATCGCCGATGGCCTTGCCAGTCTGTTCGGCCAGCTCGTCCGTCCAGACCTCCGTCTTGGCAATCTCGTCGAGGATGCCGGTGTTGTGCTTGAGGTAGTCGAGCAGCTCGGCCTCGAAGCGCAGCACGTCGGAGATGGCCACGTCGTCGAAATAGCCGTTGGTGCCGGCCCAGACGCTCACCACCTGGTCGGCGGCGGGGAACGGGTTGTACTGCGGCTGGCGCAGCAGCTCGGTCAGGCGCGCGCCGCGGTCGAGCTGCCTGCGGGAGGCGGCGTCGAGGTCGGAGGCGAACATCGCGAAAGCTTCCATGTCGCGGTATTGCGCCAGCCCGATCTTCAACGTGCCGGCCACCTTCTTCATGGCTTTGATCTGCGCGTCGCCGCCGACGCGCGAGACCGAGATGCCGACGTCGATGGCGGGCCGCTGGTTCGCGTTGAACAGGTCGGACTGCAGGAAAATCTGGCCGTCGGTGATGGAGATGACGTTGGTGGGGATATACGCCGAGACGTCGTTTTCCTTCGTTTCGATAATCGGCAGACCGGTCAGGGATCCGCCGCCCAGCTCGTCGGAAAGCTTGGCGCAGCGTTCCAGCAGGCGCGAGTGCAGATAGAAGACGTCGCCGGGGTAGGCCTCGCGGCCGGGCGGGCGCCGCAGCAGCAGCGACATCGCCCGGTAGGCCTCGGCCTGCTTGGTGAGGTCGTCGAAGACGATGAGGACGTGCTTGCCCTGGTACATCCAGTGCTGTCCGATGGCCGAGCCGGAATACGGGGCGATGTATTTGTAGCCGGCCGGGTCGGAGGCCGGGGCGTGGATGATGGTGGTGTATTCGAGCGCGCCGTGCTCTTCCAGCATGGTGCGGATGGAGGCGATGGTGGAGCCTTTCTGGCCGATAGCGACGTAGATGCAGCGCACCTGCTTCTTCGGATCGCCGCTGGCCCAGTTGGCCTTCTGGTTGATGATGGTGTCGATGGCGATGGCCGTCTTTCCGGTCTTTCGGTAGCCGATGATGAGCTGGCGCTGCCCGCGTCCGATCGGGGTCATCGCGTCGATGGCCTTGATGCCGGTGGCCAGCGGCTCTTTCACGCCTTGGCGGTTCATCACGCCGGGGGCTTGCAGCTCCAGTTCGCGGCGCTCGTCCAGCCCAGGGATTTCGCCCAGGCCGTCGATGGGGTTGCCCATGGCGTCCACCACCCGGCCGAGGTAGCCGTCGCCGACCGGCACGGACAGCACCTCGCCAGTGCGCCGCACCGCGGAGCCTTCTTCGATACCTTCGGAGTCGCCCAGCACCACCACGCCGATTTCGCGCTCGTCGAGGTTCAGCGCGATGCCGAGGGTGCCGTTGGCGAATTCCAGCAGCTCGTTCGCCATCGCCGAGGGCAGGCCCTCGACGTGGGCGATGCCGTCGCCGGAGGTGACGACGGTGCCGACC
>JAISTI010000110.1 GCA_031272685.1 Propionibacteriaceae bacterium
TTCGGGCCGTGGCCCGCATGCGGAAGGTGCCGCGGCCGGTCTCGTAGGCTTCGCGGATCCCCTCCAGGCCGATGATCTTGCCGCCGGTGGGCAGGTCGGGGCCGGGGATGTGCAGCATCAGCTCGTCCAGCCCGACGTCCGGGTTGCGCAGCAGCAGCTTCAGCGCCTGCACCACCTCTACCAGATTGTGCGGCGGGATGTTGGTGGCCATGCCGACGGCGATGCCGGTGGCGCCGTTGACCAGCAGGGCCGGGATAGCCGCCGGCAGCACGGTCGGCTCGTCTTCTTTGCCGTCGTAATTGGGCCGCCAGTCGACGGTGTCTTGATCCAGCTCGGCGGTCATGGCCAGCGCCGCCGGGGCCATCCGGCACTCGGTGTAGCGCATGGCGGCCGGCCCGGCGTCCGGGGAGCCGAAGTTGCCGTGCCCGTCCATCAGCGGCACCCGCAGCGAGAAAGGCTGGGCCAGCCGCACCAGCGCGTCGTAGATGGCGGACTCGCCGTGGGGGTGCAGCGCGCCCATCACCTGGCCCACCACACGCGCGGACTTCACATGCGGCCCGTCGGGGCGCAAGTTCATTTGGTCGGCGGTGTAGAGGATGCGCCGCTGCACCGGCTTCATCCCGTCGCGCGCGTCGGGCAGCGCCCGGGAGTAGATAACCGAATAGGCGTATTCGAGGTAGCTGGCCTCCATCTCTTGGGTGACGTCGACGTCGACTATGCGCTCTTCAAGCTCTTCGCTCATTGCCTGCCTTCCTCACAGCCCCAGCAGCGGGCGGAGCTGGCGCAGCAGCCCGCGCCCGTCGGGCGCCTCCACCCAGGGGATTTCGGTGTCCACATTCGCCGACTCCAGCGTGGTGGTGGAGAAGTGGGCCAGCACCTGCTCGGTTTCGGAAAGCTGGCGGATGGCGACGGCCCGCACCCGCTCGGGATCCTGGCGGATGAAATCGGAGTAGGTGGCCGGGTCGTATTGCCCGTTGTCGCCGACCAGCACCCAGCGGATGCCGGGAAAATCGTGGGCGAGCTGCAGCAGCGCCGCCGCCTTGTGGGCGGTGCCGGAGCGGAACCAGCCGGTGTTCGTCGGCCCCCAGTCGGTCAGCAGCGTGGGGCCGATCGGGTAGCGGTGGCGCACCATGAAGCGGGTGAGGAAGGGATGCTCGTTCCAGGCGCCGGTGGAGACGTAGAAGATGGGCGCGCCGCCGCCCACCGCCGTGAGGGTGTTCAGCAGCTTGGCCATGCCGGGGATGGCTTGCCGGGCGTATTCGTCGCGGATGAAGCTCGTCCAGGCGGCCAGCATCAGACGCGGCAGGTAGGTGGCGATGATGGTGTCGTCGATGTCGGAGATGACGCCGAACTCTTGGGCGTCGTCGATGACGTTGACGGCCGCCGTGGCCTCGGCCTCGCCGCTGGCCACCCGGATGCGGTGCCAACCGGGGGCGAGCCCGGGGTTTGCGATGCGGAAGTCGATATAGCCGCCGCGGTCGGTGACACAGTGGAAAGTGCGGCCGGCCGCCTTTACCTGAATGGGCGCGTGCACGCACGGCACGTTAACGAAATTGCGAAAGCCGCGCCGCTTGGCGAACTCGTCGAAGGCCTTGTCGAAGCCCTTTTTCGAGTGGGTGCGGCGCAACACCACCCGGCCGAGCACCCGGATGAAGCGCGACGAGCCGTAGCCGGCGTAGGCGATGACGAACTCCTGCCAGCCCAGCGCCCGCAGCAGCGCCTCGACGCGCCGGTCGTAGACCTCCTCCAGGCGCGCTGCAAAGAACGGGCGGGTGCTCATGGCATCCAAGACTATCGCCCGGAACCGGCAATTCCGCCCAAGTTGGCCGCGTCAGCCCCCGCCGGTTTGAGCCTGCGCTAAATTTGAAAGAACCAACCAAGAGCGCCCATGAACCACAACCCCCAAGCGCCGGTGCTGCCCCCGTACGGCTCCGGCACCCTCGCCGATTTGCTGCCCAGCGTCGCCGCCCACCTCGGCGCGGGCGGGAAAGACGTATTGGGTTTGCCGAACTCCAGCCGCTACGCGGTGCTGCTGGTAGACGGGCTCGGTTGGGAGCAGCTGCGCCAATACGGCGCCGAGACGCCGTTCCTGTGCTCGCTCGCCGAACTCGGCACCACCATCACCTCCACTGTTCCGAGCACCACCGGCACCGCGCTGGCGTCGCTGGGCACCGGCCTGCCGCCCGGCGGCCACGGCATCGCCGGCTTTTCCTTCCGCTTCGGCACGAAGAAGCTGAACGCGCTGCAGTATCCCAAGAACGTCTCCGGATACGACGTCCAGCCCCAGCTCACCGCCTTCGAGCGCATGTCGCAGGCGGGCGTCACCTGCTATTCGGTCACCCAGGAGCAGTTCCTCGGCTCCGGGCTCACCACCTCGGCGCTGCGCGGCGCGAGCTTTCTGGGCACCAGCAAGAACCCGCCGCTGGCCCGCCAAGTGGAGCTGGCCGCCGAAGCGGCCGAAGTCGGCAAGCTGTCGCTGGTGTACGTTTACGAGAGCCGCCTCGACCACGCCGGACACCGGCACGGGGTGGGCTCCGCGGAATGGCTCGCCGCCTTGCGGCTGGCCGACGGGCTGGCCCAAGGGCTTTTCCAGCAGCTCCCCGACGACGTGATTCTCATCGTCACCGGCGACCACGGGATGGTGAACGTTCCGCCCGGGCGCCGGGTGCTCATCGAAGACCACCCGGAGTTGCTCGACGGGGTGGACATGTTGGCCGGGGAAGCGCGGCTGCGCCACGTCTACACCTTGGAACCGGAGAAGGCCGCCCGCGCCTGGCGGCGGGTGCTGGGCGCGCGGGCGCAGGTCGCCACTCGCGAACAGGCGCGAGAACTGGGATGGTTCGGCGAGCTGAACCCCAGGCTGGCGGACCGTTTCGGGGATGTCATCGCCGCCGCCAACGAAGACTGGGCGCTGTTGACATCCAAAATGCCGCGCGAGCACAAACTCGTCGGCATGCACGGCTCGCTCACGGCGGCGGAAATGCGGGTGCCGCTACTCGTCGGGCATTTCGCCTGACTTATGAATCAACTCTTAGGGGTGGCGCTATTTGCGGCCGAAGATGATCTCGTCCCAGCTCGGGACTTTCGCCCGGGCGCGCTTCTTTTTCGGCTTCGCGTCCGGAGCGCCGTCGATGAGCGACGGCTGTTCGGCCGGCGGCTCCTCCGGTTCCGGCCCGACATGCTCGTGGCCGTGTCCGGAAGCCACCACCTCGGCGGGAGTTTCCGGCTCGGCGGGCGGCGGCGGGGCGGCCCCGGCCTCCTGCAGCAGCCCGCGGTAGATCTGCACCGAGTCTTCGTCCAGCCCGGAGAGCATTTCGTAGAGCACGTCGATGCCGCCGGTGTCGGTGGAAACCACGTCGTACACCCCGTCCACCTCGGTGAGCTGGCTGCTGGTGAAAGCGTCGATGGAGGTGTCTTCGTCGATTTCGACGTGCGGCGCGGGGGCCTCGCCGTCTGCTGCGGCCGCGGCTTCTACGTCAGCGTCCAGGCTGGGGAAATCGAAGGGCTCCACCTCGAAGTCGGGCAGTTCGGCCAACTCGACGGCCCGCACCAGCGCGAGGTCGTCGTTGAGCTTGACGGTGCGCTCCGGCTCGGACTTCCCGACCGGAGCGGCGTCGGGGGCGCGCAGCCCGACCAGCCAAGAGGCGTCTTTGTTTTCGGCCTGGGAGAACTGCCCGGCCTGGTCGTAGAGGAAGCGGGCCACATGCCCGTCGTACGAGATTTGCACCAGCCATTTGCGCTCGCCGACCTTCCAGGCGTCCCAAACTGGGGCGTCCAGCCCTTTCCCGGAGAGCTTCTCGGCGACGATGTCGGCCAGGGTGCGGTGGGGGATAACCTCCCCGCCGCGGTGCACCGGGCGAGCGGCGGCGGTCTGCGCGATGTAATCGCGCTCGGCGAGCACCGGCATGGCGAACGGCTGCAACTGCTCGGCGGGCACCCCGGCAACCTCGGCGACTTCGGCGGTTGTCGCCCCGGCGCGGATGCGGGATTGGATTTCCCGGGGGCTGAGCGCGCTGTCCATGCCTCATATGTTACTTCCTTGCACGCCGCCAACCGCGCAGCTTCGGGGTTGATTTGTGGACGTTGGCGGAAATGGAATAAAAAACCACTAGCATTCGTTCGGCATCTGTGATATACATGCGCTCCTGAAGCGCAAAAACGGGTTCACTAGGAAAGAGGACATGGCTACCGATTACGACGCACCGCGTAAGGCCGAGGATGAGCAAGAGGACAGCCTTGAGGAGCTGAAAAACCGCCGTAACGACAAAAACTCGGGGAAGGTCGACGAAGACGAGGTGGAAGCGGCGGAAACTTTCGAGCTTCCCGGCGCGGATTTGTCGCACGAAGAATTGACCGTCCGGGTGCTGCCCCGGCAGGCCGACGAGTTCACCTGCGCGAGCTGCTTCCTGGTGAAGCACCGCTCCCAAATCGCCCAAGAAAAGGGCGGAGAATACTATTGCGTAGACTGCGCCGCCTGACATGGCGGTGACGATCCGGGTCAAGCAGCTCGATTCCGGGCTGCCGCTGCCGCGCTACGCCCGCGAACACGACGCCGGGGCGGATCTGCCCGCCCGCGAAGATGCGGTCATCGCGCCGGGGCAGCGCAAGCTGATCGGCACCGGCATCGCCATCGAGATCCCGCCCGGCTATGTCGGCCTGGTGCATCCGCGCTCCGGCTTGGCCGCCAAGAAGGGCCTGACCATTGTCAACACCCCCGGCACCATCGACGCCGGCTACCGCGGCGAGGTGAAGGTGTGCCTGATCAACACCGACCCGTCCGAGCCCGTCACCGTAAAACGCGGCGACCTGATTGCCCAGCTGGTCGTCCAGCCGGTCGTGCGGGCGGTGTTCGAGCCGGTGGACGGGCTTTCCGACTCCGAGCGCGGCGAAGGCGGCTACGGGTCTACGGGTTGGTGAGCCGGCTCTTCGCTCTCAGATGCGCTCGGCGATCGCGGCGGCGGTGAGCCCGGCGGCGGCCAGCACCTGGGCGCGGGAGCCCTGCGGCAGAAACTCGTCGGGCAAACCGAACCGCTGCACTTCGGCACTGGCACCGGCGGCCTGCAGCGCGGCCGCCAGCCGTTCGCCCAGCCCGCCGTCGGCCACATTGTCCTCGATGGTGACGACACGCTCGAAGCGGCTTGCCAGATCCACAATTCCCGCACTCACCGGCAACGCCCAGACCGGGTCGGCGACCGCCGCCGGCGCGCCCCGCTGACCCAATATCCGCGCCACCTCCAAAGCCAGGCCGTGCAGCCCATACGCCACCACCAGGATGCGCGCGCCTTCAGGGTTTTCCAACAGCTCGGCGCCTTCAGTGGCCGCGACGGCCGGAATGTCCGCCGGGATCGCGCCCTTGGGATAGCGCACGACCGTCGGCCCGTCCGAAACCGCCACCGCCTCGCGCAGCACCCGCCGCAGCGTCGGCTCGTCGCGCGGCGCCGCCAGCCGCAGGCCCGGCACCAACCCCAGGGTGGGAACATCCCACATGCCGTGGTGGGACGCCCCGTCCGGCCCGGTGACGCCCGCCCGGTCCAGCACGAAAGTGACACCCTGCCGGTGCAAGCCGACATCGAGCAGCACCTGGTCGAAAGCCCGGTTCAGGAAGGTGGAGTAGACGGCAGCCACCGGGTGCAGCCCGGCGGCGGACAGCCCGGCGGCGGCGGTCACCAGATGCTGCTCCGCGATGCCGACGTCGATCACCCTTTCGGGGAACTCCATGGCGAACGGCCCCAGCCCGACCGGGTATTCCATGGCGGCGGTGAGGGCCACCACCTTGCCATCCCGGCGGCCGATTTCAACCAGCTCTTCGGCGAAAACGTCGCCGAACGAGCGCTTGCCGTTCAGCTCCAGCGGCTCGCCGCTGGCCTCGTCGAAACGGCCGACGGCGTGGAAATGCTCCAACTCGTCGTCTTCGGCCGCCTTGTAGCCACGGCCTTTCTCGGTGATGCAGTGGATCAGCACCGCGCCGGAGAAGCGCTTGGCCTGCTTCAGCGCCAGTTCCACCGCCTGCTCGTCGTGGCCGTCGATCGGGCCGATGTATTTCAAGCCGAGGTCGGGGAACAGGGCGCGCGGCACCAGCACGTCGCGCACCCCGGCCTTGAAGCCGTGCAGCAGCCCATACAGCGGCTCGCCGACCAGTGGTGTGCGTTTGACAAGCCCTTTCACCCATTTCAGGAAGCGTTCGTAGCGGCGGTCAGTGCGGATCGCGGTGAGCTGGCGGCCCAAGATGGTGAGCTGGGTGGCCAGCCCGCCGACCGTCGGGGTGTAGGAGCGGCCGTTGTCGTTGACGACCACCACAAGCTTGAGGTCTTCCACAGTGGCCAGATTGTTCAGCGCCTCCCAGGACATCCCCCCGGTGAGCGCCCCGTCGCCGACCACCGCCACCACATGCCGGTCTTGCCCGCGAAGCTGGAAACCGCGCGCCAAGCCGTACGCCCAAGACAGCGAGGTGGAGGCGTGCGAATTTTCCACCCAGTCGTGTTCGGATTCGGCGCGGCTGGGATAGCCGGAAAGCCCGCCCTGCTGGCGCAGCTTGGCGAAGCCGGCCTGCCTGCCGGTGAGGATCTTATGGACGTAGCACTGGTGGCCGGTGTCGAAGACGATGGCGTCGCGCGGCGAATCGAAAACCCGGTGCAGCGCCATGGTCA
>JAISTI010000122.1 GCA_031272685.1 Propionibacteriaceae bacterium
ACCTACGGCCCAATCGGCTTCGACCTCGCCGCCCGGTCGAAGAGCCCGGCAACCAAAGCCAACTATTACGACTCGAATGGCAACCCAGACCAGGCCGACCACATGGAGATCATCGTCGGCTGGGACGACAGCTACAACTCCTTCACGCTGGCCGCCGCCCCGCCGCCCGGCCCCGGCGCCTGGATTGTGCAAAACTCGTGGGGCACCAGCTTCGGCGACGCCGGATACCACTACGTCTCCTACTACGACAAGACCATCACCGCCTTCGACTGGTACTCATTCCTGTCCCCCACCCAGCACACCATCAACAACTCGTACGCCATCAACGCCAACTACAGCTACCCGGCCAAATACTCCGGCAAGTCGCTCACCGCGATGCTCGCGGCGAACGTTTACACCGCCGCCCAGCCCATGCGCCTCGACGCGGTGCAGATCTCCAACTACACCGCCGGCACCAACTACACCGTCAGCGTCTACCGCGGGGTTTCCGGCGTCCCGAACTCCGGCACCATCACCGCCGCCACCGCCTCCCGGACGAACGCCACCTTCGGCTTGCACTACGAAACCCTCAGCCAGCCGGTGAACCTGCTCGCCGGGGAGAAATACGCCATCGTCGTGCGCTACACGCTGCCGACCGCCGGGGCATACGGGCCGCTGATGGAGCTGGAAACCGGAACCGCGCAATCCTATGACGGCTTCACGTTCAGCTTCGACACCCCCGCAAACATGAAGCTGCAGGCGGGCCAGAGCTACCTTGCCTTCGACTCCACCTGGTGGGATCTGACCACCATGGGCAAGGGCAACGGGTTCACCGTCGGCAACAACCTGCTGAACGGCTACGCCAACCCGGTGACCGTCACCGGCGCGTGGCTGGACGGCGCGCAGGCTACTTCGGCCTATCAAAGCGACGTCTCCATGCTGCGCCAGGGCAGCATCGCCTTCGCGTTCTCCGACGGCCGCACCGAGCTGCTGCCGCTGTCCAACCCGAACGTCGCCGTCACCGGCTACAACACCGCGAAGCTGGGCGCGCAAACCGTGCAGGTTTCCGCCTACGGCTACACCTTCACCTTCCCCATCACCATGCGCAAGCCGCCGAAACTGGTGGATTCGCTGCACACCCCGTCCACCCCGCTCTACGTCAAACAAGGCACTTACTACCAGTTCAGCGTGGGGGCTTTCTTGGGCAAGACGCTCACCAGCCAGCCGATCAGCTACAAATCGTCCAACACGAAAGTGCTGGCCGTGAGCAAGACCGGCCTGCTCTCGGCCTACCCGGTGAAAAAGAAGACGAAGGTGGTGCTCACCGTCACTTCCAACGTGAAGACCCAGAAGTTCACCGTGTACGTGGTGCCGAAGACGCTGAAGGTTTCCGGGGGCAAGCTCACCGTGCAGTCAAAGCTCAAAGTTGGCGAATACGCCTTCGCCAAGCTCACCTTCACCGGCACGAACCCGGCGGTCTCCTACTCGTCGTCCAACTCCAAAATCCTCAAAGTTAACAAATACGGCCTTGTCATCGCGAAAAAGAAGGGCAAGGCGAAGATCACCGCCAAGGTCGGCTCGAAGAAATACACCAAGACGGTGAAGGTGGTCTGAGAGAGGTTTCAGGTGATGCGCCCGGCGAGGATGGGCGTGCCGTTGTAGCCGTAGCCCACCTGGAAGACCATATTCCAGCTGGAACTGGCGGTGATGATGTTGCCGTGGCCGTCGTACATGTCCACATGGTTCACGTACTTGATGTTGTTGCGCTCCTTCGGGAAGTCGTAGAACAGCAGATCGCCGGCCTTGAAGGTGTTGATATCTACCTTGATCGACTTCTTCTTCGTCTTGACCCACTGGGCCTGCGAGATGGACACCGACGGGATGGTGACGCCCACCTGCTTGTAGGCCCACTGCACCATCGAGGAGCAATCGGCGTAGCCGAGCGTGTAGCGCTTCGCCATTGAGTATTTGTCGCCGACCCGCTTCAGCGCCCACTGCACCGCCAGCGCCGCCCGCTTCGACTTCGGCACCGACTTGACCACCTTGAAAGTGGTGCTGCCCGCCAGCGCGTTGCCCTTGGCGCTCTTCACATACACCTTCAGCGTCTTGGCGCCCAGGCTGAGCTTCTTGAAGGGGAAGGCCCAGCGGATGTTGTACAGGTCGTAGCTGGTGGGGCCTTTGGCGACCTTCTTGGTGATGGAGCGCTCCACCTTCGAGCCGTTGAACACCTTCACTGTCACCGCTTTGATTGGCAGCGACGAGACGATGGTGCCTTCGAGGCGGTTGTCGCGGCCCTTCAGCTGGTCGAGCATGGCGGGCAGCGCCGCGTTGGCGGTGTACGCCGGGTTGTAGCTTTTCGCCACCTGCACGGCCACGGAGGCGGAATAGCCGCGCCAGGAGGTGAAGGTCACGACGGCCTTCCCGCCGGCCACCGCGGTCACCTTGCCGGTGGCGGAGACGGTGGCGACAGCCGGGTTGGAGCTGGTGAAGTTGCCGAACCTGTCGGACGACAAGAAAGCCAAATTGGTGGCGTCGTAGGAAACCGGCTCGGCGCCGCCGCTTTCGGCCGAGAGCAGGCTGACGGTGACCGTGTCCGAAATGTTCAGCCGCAGGCTGTCATAGGACAACTGCACGTTCTTCAGCGCGTGGCCCTGCAGGTACATGCGCATTTCTTGGGAATCCTGGTAGCCGCCGCTGAGCACTTCGGTTTTCAGATAGTAGGTGTCGCCCTCGCCCTCCCAAGCCGGGGTGCCCAGCGAGAAGCTGGTGGCGGTGCCGGTGTACAGGACGGTCTTGGGGGTGTCGGACGCAAAGGCATAGCCAGGGCTCTTGCTCAAGGTGTAGGCGACGACGGTGCCGGACAGATCGGACGCCGGCCCCCATTCCAGCGTTGTTTTGCCGACGGTGGTGGTGGCCCGCCACCAGGCGAAGAGCCCTTCGTGCTCCACAATCCAATCGGCCTTTGCCTCGGTGGCGAATGCCCCCGCGAACAGTGCGAGTGCGATGGTTGCGGCTGCGGCTTTCAGCTTCATAACCCCTCCCTCTTCGGTGCTTGAACTCTAGCGCAGCCGGGGAAACCTGGCAGGGGGAACGGCTACGGAGCCAGCCGCTCTTTGCGCCACTGGCCTTCAAGCAGCTCGTAGCGGACGCGGTCGTGCAGGCGCGACTTGCGCCCCTGCCAGAACTCCCACACCCGCGGAACCAGCAGATAGCCGCCCCAGTGTTCCGGCCGGGGCGGGTTCAGCCCGTGGCGGGCCGAGGCTTTCGCCGCGTTGGCCAGCAGCACCGCCCGGTTGGGGATGACCTCGCTTTGCGGGGAAGCCCAGGCGCCGATACGCGAATCCAGCGGCCGCAAGGCGAAATACTCGTCCGACTCAGCCGCGCCGAGCTTTTCCACCAGCCCTTCCACGCGCACCACCCGTTCCATTTCGACCCAGTGGAATTGCGCCGCCGCCTGCGGATTCTGCTCCAGCTCCCGGCCCTTGCGGCTGTGGTAGTTCGTGTAGAAGACGAGCCCGCGCGCGTCCGCCTGCTTGAGCAACACCACCCGCGTGGAAGGCGCGCCACTGGGGCCGACGGTGGCCACCGTCATGGTGGTGGGCTCCTGAACATGGGCGGCGATCGCCTCGTCCAGCCATTTCTCGAACACCGCCAGCGGGGTGCCCGGCAGCGCCGCCTCGTCCAGCTCGCCCAGCTCGTAGCTCTTGCGCAACGCCCGCAAATCCACCCCGCAAGTATATTCACCACCGCCCGCCCTCAACTGGCCGGTTGCCCGGTTTGCGCGGTTCTCGGTAGAGTTGGCAAGTCACGGAGGCGTCGCCTAGTCGGCCTATGGCGCCCGCCTGCTAAGCGGGAGACGGTGTTGAACCGTCACGCGGGTTCGAATCCCGCCGCCTCCGCGGAAATGCTGGCGCACGGGAGGGCAAAGATGAGCCAGGACCAAGTCCGACACGGCCGCCGGGTGGCCGAAGGCGAGAGCCAAGGCGCCTCTGGGCGTGCCCGGCGCTCGGCTGGCGGGCGGCTGCGCTCCATGCGCATGACGATTGTTTGGACGCTCATCGGCACCGTTTTACCCGGCGCGGGCTTGATTAAGGCGAAAAAGCGGCTGCTCGGCGGGGCCATCCTGGCGTTCTTCACGCTGCTGGCCGCCACCACTTTGGCCGTCGGCTTCGGCAACCAGGGCGCCCTGATGGACTTCGTCACCAACCCGACCGTCCTCAACAGCCTCTCCGTCGCGCTGTTGGCGGTCGCCGTGCTCTGGGTCGTCGTCATCTGCGCCACCCACCTTTCGCTGCGCCCCGAAGGCTGCGGCAAGGGCAAACGGGCGGTCGGCGCGCTGGCCGTCACCTTGCTGGCGCTGGCCGTCACCGCTCCCTCGGCGGCCGTGGCGAACATCACGTACTCCACCGGCGATGCCATCGACGACATCTTCAACAAGGAAAACCAAGGGGTCACCGTCCCCTCGCTGGCGCCGGTCGATCCTTGGGCAGACAAGCCGCGCCTGAACGTGCTGCTGCTCGGGTCCGACAGCTCCCCCGAGCTTTACGGGCGCTCCGAAAAGGGCAACAACATCCGCACCGACACCGTCATCGTCGCCTCCATCGACACCAAGACCGGCGACACCACCCTGATTTCGCTGCCCCGTCAGACCGCCCATATGCCGTTCCCCAAAGACTCCCCGCTGCACAAGAAATTCCCTGACGGCTTCTATGACGGCTCCAGCGGCACCAACGCCGAGTTCTTCCTGAACGCCATGTGGCGCAACCTGCCGAACATGGTGGACGACGACATCCTCGGCAACGCCAAAACGCTTTCCCAAGACGCGCTGAAGCTGTCGGTGGGCACCGCCACCGGGCTGGACATCGACTATTTCGTGCTGCTGAACCTCGACGGCTTCGTGGACTTCATCAAGGCCATCGGCGGCATCACCGTGAACGTGAACTACCCGGTGCCGATTGGCGGGCAGAAGGGCCCCGGCTACGACATCAAGCCTGTCGACTACATCCAGCCCGGCCCCGATCAACACCTGAACGGCAAGCGGGCGCTGTGGTTCGCCCGCGGCCGCTACGGGCTGGACGACTATTCGCGCATCGAGCGGCAGCGCTGCGTCATCAACGCGGTGGTGCAGCAGACCACCCCCGCCACCGTGCTGGCCAGCTACCAGTCGATCGCCGCCGCCGCCGGCAAGTCGATCCGCACCGACATCCCGGCCAACGCCCTGCCCGCGCTGCTTGACCTCGCCGGCCGGGTGCAGGGCACGAAGATGCGCAGCCTGTACTTCGTCAACGGCAAGAACGGCTTCAAGAGCGCCGACCCGGATTTCAAGCTGATGCGCTCGCAAGTTCAGAAGGCGCTGGCCGACACCGCCGCCGCCAACGCCCCCGAGCCCACCGCCAGCGCGGCCGCCGATCCGACCGCCAGCGCCGACCCCACTGCCGGCGCCACCACAGCCGCCGATCCGACCGCCACCGCGGCAAATCCGGAGCCCGCCGCCACCGGCAGCGCCGAGTCGGCCGGCACCGCCGAAGCCTCAGCCTCACCCAGCCCCACCAAGACCGCCAAGCCCAAGAGCGACGACCTCGACGACGCCTGCGCCTACAACCCCGGCAAATACAAGGCGAAATAGCGGTACCCTTAACGAAACCCGCAATGCGGGGCGGGGTGGCCTGGGATGGCCGTAGGCTACAAAGTGAATTGGCGAAGTCGCATAGAGGACTAGTGCAGCCGCCTTGAAAGCGGCCGAGGTGAAAGCCTCCGAGGGTTCGAATCCCTCCTTCGCCGCGTGTTAGCAGTGAAAGTCATCGCGCCCGGCGGGCCAGAGCAGCTCGCCGTGGCTGAAGTGCCCACGCCCGTCGCCGGGCCGGGCGAAATCTTGGTGAAAGTGGCGGCAGCCGGGGTGAACCGGGCCGACGTGCTGCAGCGGCGCGGGTTCTACCCGCCCCCGCCCGGCGCCTCCGAGCTGCTCGGCTTGGAAGTGAGTGGCACCGTCGCCGAACTGGGCAAAGGCGTGGGCAAGTTCAACGTGGGCGATCCTTGCGTGGCGCTGCTGGCAGGCGGGGGCTATGCCGAATACGTGTCCGCTCCGGCCGGGCAGGTCATCGCCCCGCCGCCAGGCGCGAGCATGGAAACCGCAGCCGGGGTGGTGGAGGTGGCCGCCACCGTGGTTTCCAATTTCGCCGTGCTTGGGCTCTCCGACTTCCACCCCAGCCTGACGGTGCTCGTGCACGGCGGCAGCGGCGGCGTCGGCTCGTTTGCGGTGCAGTATGCCAAAGCGCGTGGCTGCCGCGTTATTGCCACCGCCGGAACGCCTGAAAAGCTTGAGCTGTGCCGCAAGCTCGGCGCGGATTTGGCCATCGACTACCACGAAGACTGGGTGGCGCAGGTCAAGGCCGAGGGCGGCGCGGATTTGATCCTCGACGTGATGGGCGCGAAGTATTTGGATTCGAACGT
>JAISTI010000125.1 GCA_031272685.1 Propionibacteriaceae bacterium
GTGGCTGGCAGGACGGGGCGCTCCGGCGTTGGGAGGTGTCGACGTGCAGGCGCTGCGCACCTGGCTGGCCCGCCAGCATGCCGACTTCGAGCGCTCCACCATCCAACGGCGGGTGGCGGCGGTCAAGTCGTTCTTTGCCTGGGCGCGCAAATCCGGGCTGACAGCAGCCGACCCGGCGTCCACTTTGCGCTCCCCGAAGGTGGAGCGGCGGCTGCCCCCAACGGTGGAGGCCGCCGACGCCCAGCGGTTTTTCGACGTGCTGCAAGCACGGGTCGGGGCCGCGCCCGACGATGCCGCGCGGGCTTCCGCCTGGCGCGACCTGGCCGTTTTCGAGGTGCTGTACGCGTCTGGGATGCGGGTGGCAGAGCTGTGCGGGCTGGACGAGGCCAGCCTGGATTGGGACCGCGGGGTGGTGCGGGTGCTGGGCAAGGGCAGCAAGGAGCGGGTGGTGCCGTTGGGCGCGCCCGCGCTGCGGGCGGTGCGCAAATGGCTGGGCTTCCGGGCGCTGTTGGCCGCGCCGGGGGAGCGGGCGCTGTTCGTGGGTGACCGCGGGGGGCGAATCGACCCGCGCGTGGTGCGCCGCCTGGTGCACCGGGTCGTCGCGGCCGTCCCCGAGGCGCCCGATTTCGGCCCGCACGGCCTGCGGCACGCCATGGCCACCCACCTGCTGGAAGGCGGCGCCGATCTGCGCAGCGTGCAAGAGATGCTCGGCCATTCCTCCCTGGCCACCACCCAGATTTACACCCACGTCACCGGCGAGCGCCTCCGCCAAGCCTTCGAGCAGGCCCATCCGCGGGCTTAGGTTGCCGCTCTGTCAGATTCTCCAAGGTGCGTGGACGGCGCCTCCACGAGGCGTACTTCTGCGGCGAGGCCCCGCGCCGCATTGGCCAAGCGGACGTCGGTGGTCAGGCATGGCACGCCGAAGCGCTCGGCCAAGGCGACGTAGGCCGCGTCGTACGCTGAGAGATGGTGGAGTAGCTGCCACGCCCGGTGCAGCAGAGCGGCAGTGGCTGCCGTGATGATGGTGGCGGCGCACACTTCGCGCGCGAGGCCGTCTGCCCGGCTGACGTCCAGAACGCCGGCAAGGGTGAGTTTATGCAGCGCGCGGAGCACTTCCAGCCGGACGTGGGCCGGCATGGCCCACTCTGGATCGGATGCCATCACCTGGCGGCAAGCGGCCCCGAGAGGGTTGTCGTCCGTGAGAGCGCGCACCCAGACGGAGGCGTCGACGACAATCATCAGGCTCCCGGTATTGGGCCGCGGTCGGCGCGGATGAGTTCTTCGGGCGCATACTCGTCGGGTATCCGCACCCGGAGCGCGGCCGTCCGCTCGAACATGCCGGCATTGGATGACGCCGCCGCCTGGCGTTCCACCAGCTGCAACAAGTAGGCCTGCATGATTGGCCGGCCGCTTCGGCCTCGCGGCTGATGATGTCCCTGACGCTTTCCGGCACATCCCGAATCTGTAGCGCAACACTCATGCATGCAAAATACATGTAGTCATTTCGCCTGGCAACTCGCCCTTTCGTCGCTACCAAAACCCTTTCGGGTCGACGAACACCCCGTTGAGGGAGACGGAGAAATGCAGGTGGCACCCGGTGCTCCAGCCGGTGGAGCCGACAGTGCCCAGCTTTTGGCCGCGCAGCACCTTGTCGCCGGCCTTGACGATATAGCCCTCCGCGTGGAGGTAGTGGGTGAGCAGCGCCTTGGCACCCACCTGGCCGTGGCTGAGCACCAGGCGGTTCCCGCCAGACTCGTCGTAGCCGACCGACTTCACTACGCCGTCGGCGGCGGCGGTGATGCCCGCGCCGCAAGGGGCGGAGATGTCTTGCCCCTCGTGCATGCGCCATTCATTGAAAATCGGGTGCAGCCGCATCCCGAAAGGAGAGCCAAGCTCGCCCTGGGCGGGAACGGAAAGCAGGCCTGGAACCGCCCCGGAACTAATTGCGCTGCCGCGCTGTGCCACCGTATCTGAGACGATGCCCGCCGCCGACGCGGGCAGCAACCGCACATGGCGCTCGCCCAGCAAGCTGAGCGGGTCGAGGTATTCGTCTGCGCGCTTCAGGCCCCAGTGCAGGCAGGCTTGCCCTGGACAGGAATGCCCGGCTTGCAAGGTGGCGATGGGCTCCCCGGCGTGCACATGCGCGCCGACGGCCACCAGCGCCGAGACCGGCTCGTAGGTGGTGCGCAACTCGCCGTGCGAAACTGTCACCACCCCCTTGCCGGCCACCTTCCCGGCGAAAGTGATTTCGCCGGCAGCGGCCGCGGCGACCACTTCTCCCACCGTTCCGAGCAAATCCACCCCGCGGTGCCCGGCGAACCACGGCTCGGCCGGCGGGTCGAAGCGCCGCACCACCGGGCCCGGCAGCGGGGCCACCCCGGTGAGGGCCACCGCGCCTGGTGCCGGGCCGAGCAGCGCCAGCACCAGCGCCGCCGCCAAAGCCATCGAGATTCTCATGTCCGAGATTATGTGAATCCCGAACCGCTAATCGCCAAGACCTGGCAAAACTGTGGAGAACTGGGTGGCGAAATGCCGCCGCTGTGGAAAAACTGGGAATGGGTGGCTTCCGGGCTTTCAGTTTTGGGGAAGGGGAGGGGGTGCGGTAGGGTTGGCGATTGCGTTCGGAAGGAATTCCGGGCGACTTCGCATGTGGCCTTTCCCGGGCAGCCGGGGCAGGCGCCCGAGGTCCGAAAGGAGGGCGCCGGCGGCCGCGTCAGGGGCGTCGAAAGGCTCGGCGCCGACAAACCGAACAGCGGGCCCGCGCCCGCGCAGAAAGGAACGGCCATGGCCGTCGTGACCACCCGCCAACTGCTCGACGCCGGCGTGCATTTCGGGCATCAGACCCGCCGCTGGAACCCCAAGATGAAGCGCTTCATTTTCGGCGAGCGCAACGGCATCTACATCATCGACTTGCAG
>JAISTI010000208.1 GCA_031272685.1 Propionibacteriaceae bacterium
TTCGCTGATGGCGGCGCTGGTGGCCGCCGTCAAAGCCCAAGGCGGCCAGCTAGTCGAGCACGCCGCCGTGGTCAGCTTTGTGAAGTCCGGCGGACGGGTGAACGCGGTGGTCTCGACCGCCGGGGTATTCGAGGCGGACGAGGTGATCGTCGCCGCCGGGGTGGGCTCGCGCGGGCTGGCCGCCATGCTGGGCGCTTCGCTGCCGCAATACCCAGGCGGCGGCTACTCGGTGGACGTCTACTTCGCCGACGCCGAGGCCGGCCCGCACACGTCGGTGTTGACTTCGGCGAGCCATATCGCGGTGACGCCGCTGGATTGGGGGCTGCGCACCTCTTGCGGCATGTTGATCGGGCAGCGCGAGCCCGTCGTCAAGCAAAACCTGATAGCCAAGCTGTTGGCCGACTTGAAACAGACCTACCCTGGGGTTCCCTTCGACGACGTGCAGCCCGGCTGGGCGGGGCTGCGGCCGATGTCCGCAGACGGAGTGCCGGTGATCGGACAGGTGCCGGGGGTGGCAAACGCCTATCTGGCCACCGGCCACGCGATGCTCGGGCTGACCTACGCCCCCGCGACCGCCAAGGTGCTCGCCGAGCTGATCGAAGCGGGGGAGCCGCTGCCGAAATACGCGCTGCTGAGCCCGCAGCGCTTCAAGCTGCGGAAATGAAAGCCACTCCGGCGGGTTTCCTCAGCGGCGGCGGCGCCGGCGAAGTGGTGATGCCGCGCGGCCAGGCGCTCGCCGGATACCGCGTCGGCGTCATCTACATCGAGGACGTCTGGTACCCGCTGCTGCCCGGCAATATCGTCAACGCCACCACTTTCGAATTTCCAGTGCTGCACCGGCCGGTGCGCGGGCTGGGCATCGGCAAGCTATTCGGCGAAGACAGCGCCGATGTCTTCGACGCCGTGCTGCAGGCCTGCCTGGAGCTGCAAGCCGACGGGGTGTGGGCCATCTCGGCCGCCTGCGGTTTCTTCGGCAAATACCAAGCCCGCGCGCGCGAACGGCTGCGGGTGCCGGTGGCGCTGTCGTCGCTGGTGCAGATTCCCTGGATTCGGGCGCTCATTCCGCAAGGAAAAATCGCGGTGCTGACCGCCGACTCCGCATCCCTTGACGCCGAACTATTGCATGCCTGCGGTGTCGCCAGCTCCGACGGGCTGGTGGTCGCCGGGCTGCAAGACGCCCCGCAGTTCAGCGCCATCCTCCAAGGGCGCGGCTCCTTCGACAACGAGGCGGTGCGCGGCGAGGTGGTGGCCAAAGCCCTGGAAGTGTGCGGCGAGGTGGGCGGAGACGGTGTGGGCGCCATCTTGCTCGAATGCTCCGACATGCCCCCCTACGCGGCGGCAGTGCAGGCCGCCACCGGCAAACCCGTCTTCGACTTCACCACCCTCATCCGCTATTTGCACAGCGCCGTCGCCCATCGCCCCTACCCAGGCTTCATTTAGAGCTTCCAGACCGGGCAGAAGTCAGGAGCCAAGCCGCACGGCCAGCTCGGCGATGACCAAGTCTTCCCAGGCCATGCCGGTGGATTTGAAGACGACCGGGCGGTCGGTGGCGAGCGGGACGCGGCCGTTGACGGTGTCTGACATGTTGACGAGCGCGGCCGGATCGAGGGTTCCGTCGTTGACGGCAAAGACCACGTCCCCGGCTTCGCGCAACGCGGTGGCGGCGTCTTCCACCACAACCTGGGCGCGGCCCATGATGGCCGAGTCGAGTTCGCGGGCGGCGGCCTCGTGCGAGCCCATCGCGATCAGGATGGCGTCATCGCGCACCGGCGCGGAATCGAACAGCGGCTCGCGCGCCGTGGTGCAGCAGACGATCACGTCCGCCTTCGCCAACGCGCTGGGCAGATCGGCCACCGGGTTGGAGCGGGTCACCTGCGTCACTTCGCCGAGTTCCACCACGGCACGCAGCGTCGCGATGTGTCCGAGCGCCTGCGGCCCGTTGCCGAACACCAGCGCGTCCATGCCGTCGCGCAGCCGCGGGCGGATGGCCGCCACCGAGACGGCGGGGGTGCGGATCGCCGTCAGCGAGGAAGCCTCCAGCACCGCCGTGGGGGCCAGCGTGTCCCGGTCGTAGAGGATGTAGAGCCCTTGGATGCGGGCCAGCCCGCGCGCCGGGTTCTGCGGCGCGACGGTGAGCGCCTTTATGCCAACGGCCGTGGAGGTTTCCGCCGGCATGATGAGCCATTCGCCGTTGCTGATGGGCACCGCCGCCCTGGGCGGCAGCGCGGCCACATCCAGCCCGGCGCGCAGCTCCGCCTCGATCGCTTCCACCGCCGCCAGCGGCGAAACCGCCTGCGCGATCTCGTCCGCCGTCACAAAAACCAGTTCACCCATACCTAAACCGTATCGCTACAAGGCGGAACACTTGTTGAAGAAGTCGATAGAGCCGGTGAAGATCTCCTCTTTGTCGTAATCCATGGTGGCGACGTGGTAGGAACGCGCCAGCACCCGCTCGGTGACATTCTCCGAAGAAATCTGCCGCAGCATCGTCTCCGAAGACACCTTCGGCACCACATGGTCTACCGCCGAGCGGAAGAGCAGCACCGGGCAGCTCACGAGATCGAGCCGGGCGCGGACGTCCGCGAAGAGCTTGTTCAACTCGCAAACCCCGTGCAGCGGCGTGACGTCGTAGGTGTGTTCGTCGACATCCGGCATGGCGATATCGGAGCCGACCGCCGATTTCAGGCAGGGGGTGAAGATGGAAAGCAGTGGCGCGAACCACATTGCCGGGGTGGGCACCACCGCCGGGTTCACCACCACGATGCCGGCGATTTCCGGATGGTGCTCGGCCATCCGCAGCGTCAGCGAGCCGCCCAGCGAAAGCCCGCACATGAAAACCGCGCGGCACTGCCGCTGCAGCGCCCGGTATTCGCGCTCCAAGGTGTCGTACCAATCCTGCCAGCCCACCCGGTTCAGCTCTTGCCCGGTGGTGCCATGGCCGGGCAGCAGCGGCGCGGCCACCCGGAACCCGGCGGCGGCCA
>JAISTI010000052.1 GCA_031272685.1 Propionibacteriaceae bacterium
CAGATGGAGCTGGAGTTTTTCGTCAAGCCCGGCACCGACGAAGAATGGCACCAATACTGGATCGACGCCCGGACGGATTGGTACACCGACCTCGGCATCAGCCGCGAAAACCTGCGCCACTACGAGCATCCCAAGGAGAAGCTCTCCCACTACTCCAAGCGCACCGTCGACATCGAATACAACTTCGGCTTCGTCGGCGGCGACGGCTGGGGCGAGCTGGAAGGCATCGCCAACCGCACCGATTTCGACTTGGGCACCCACTCGGAGCATTCCGGCCAAGACCTCTCCTACTACGACCAGGCGGCCGACGAGCACTACACCCCGTATGTGATCGAGCCGGCGGCCGGCCTGACCCGCTCGCTGATGGCCTTCCTGGTGGAGGCTTACACCGAAGACGAGGCGCCCAACACCAAGGGCGGCACCGACACCCGCGTCTCGCTCAAGCTCGACCCGCGCCTGGCGCCGGTCAAGGCGGCAGTGCTGCCGCTGTCGCGCAACGAGCAGCTTTCACCCAAGGCGCGCGACCTCGCCGCCGAGCTGCGCAAATACTGGAACGTCGAGTTCGACGACGCCGGGCAGATCGGGCGGCGCTACCGCCGCCAAGACGAGATCGGCACCCCGTTCTGCGTCACCATCGACTTCGACACCCTCGACGACCAAGCCGTCACCATCCGCGAACGCGATTCCATGGCCCAAGAGCGAGTCGCGCTCGACCAGGTGAAGAGCTGGCTGGGGGCGCGCCTTCCCGGCGCGGTGTGATTCGCCGGCCGCGTTGTTGAACGACCGTTGAAACGACCGTTGAAACGACCGTTGAGCGGTTTCAGCCCGGAGGTGCAGCTCTGCCCGATGGCGGGGGTGACGAACGCCGCCTTCCGCCAGCTTTGCGCCGAACAGTGGGCGCTGGGACGCGGTTCGCGGCAGCATTCGACCGCCGGGGCCACCGGGGCCGCCGGGGCCGCCGGGGCCGCCTTGCCGGAGCCGCTGTTTGTCTGCGAGATGATCACCGCCGGCGGCATCGCCCACCGCATCCCGCGCACCTTTGAGCTGCTGCGCTTCTTCCCCGGCGAGTGCCGCTCGGTGCAGCTTTACGGCACCGACCCGGCGTTGGTTTCGCGGGCGGTAGCCATTCTGTGCGGCGAATTCGAGGTGGCGCACATCGACCTCAACCTGGGCTGCCCGGTGCCGAAAGTCACCCGGCGCGGGGGCGGCGGGGCGCGGCCCTGGAAACTCGACCGCACCGCCGCGCTGCTGCGGGCCGCCGCCGCGGCCGCCGAGCCATTTGGCGTGCCGGTGAGCGTGAAGACCCGCATCGGTATCGACGAAGCCCACACCACCTTCCGCGATGTGGGACGCATCGCCGCCGACGCGGGCGTTGCTTTCATCGTGCTGCATGCCCGCACTGTGCGGCAGGCATACTCGGGAACGGCCGACTGGAACCGCATCGCCGAACTCGTTCAGGCGAGTTCCCTTCCCGTCGTCGGCAACGGCGACGTCTGGGAAGCGGCCGACGCCCGCCGGATGCGCGCCGAGACCGGTTGCGCCGGGGTGGCGATTGGACGCGGCTGCCTGGGACGGCCGTGGCTGTTCCGGGACTTGGCGGCGGACCTGTCGTCGGGCTTGTCGTCGGGCTTGTCGGCGGATTTGACCGACATCCGGGCCACTGGCGCGGCTGGCGGTTCGGGCAGTTCGGGCAGTTCGGGCAGTTCTGGCAATAACCCGCAGCGCTATCTGCCGACCCTGGGCGAGGTGTGCGAGATGGTTTACCGCCACGGGGAACTGCTGGCCGAACTCCACGGCGAACGCTGGGGGCTCACCGACCTGCGTAAGCATATGGCCTGGTATTTCCGCGGTTTCCCGGTGGGCGGCGAGCTGCGCGCCCAGCTTTCGCTCGTCTCGTCACTGGCCGGGCTGCGCGGCTTGCTCGACCAGCTCGACCCGGATGCGCCGTTCCCGCAAGAACTGGCGGGCGCGCCGCGCGGGCGGCAGGGAAGTGCCCGCGACCATGTGCGGCTGCCGGAAGGCTGGCTAGATTCGCGCACCCTCGGGGACGCCGAAATCAGCGAGGACGGGGCCGCCGGCGGCTGACAGATTCGGCCGGTTCGGCCAGTTGGGCCAGTTGGGCCAGTTCGGCCAGTTGAGCCGGTTCGGGGGCTGCCCCGGTCAGGTGGGCATGTACGGGGCGAGGCTGGCGCCCCAAACGATCATCAATACCACCGGCAGTACGGTGGCCAGGATGATCGCGGCGATCCCTTGCGGCCGGCCGGCGTTCTTTACCGTCGCTACGATGCCGGTCACCAGGCCTGCCAGGCCCAATACGCCTCCGGCCACCAGGATGAACGTCGGGCCGACGACTCCCACCGCCATCTCGTTTGAGATTTCCGCCGGCGCGTACGGGTCGGCGTAGCCCGACTGGTAGAAGGCGATCAGCCAATCGTTCATGGAGGCGGCGGCGGCGATGGAGACGATGACCGCAAGGCCGACCAGAATCAGGGAGATCCGGCCGATGGCTTTGCTCTTGGGTTTGGCTTGTGGGTAGCCATAACCGGGATAGGGCTGCTGGCCGTACTGCTGGCCGTATTGCTGGCCGTACTGCTGCGGGTATTGCTGCGGGTACTGCTGTGGGTCTTGCCCGTAGGGCGGCTGCCCGAAGGCTTGCTGCGCGATGGGAATCTGCGGAGTTGGCTGCGGAGTTGGCTGCGGGGGTTGCGGCGGTTGCGGCACGGGTTGCGAGGGCTGATACGGCTGCCACTGCGCGGGTTCCGCGGCGGCGGCGGGCGGCTGGTACGGATAGGGCTGCGGTTGCGTCGGGGACGGCACGGATTCCGGCGCGGATGCCGGCGGGTACGCGGGCGTGGGTGCCGGAACCGCGGTGGGCGGCGTTGATTCAGATGCGAACGTGGGCGCGGGCGGCTCTGGCTGCGCGGGTGGGGCCGAAGGGTTTTCGCTCATAAGGACATCATATTGCCCGCCCATCGTCTCGGCATGGGTCTTGCCGGGCGGCTCAGGTGCCGGCTTGGGTATCCCCTCGGGCATCCCCGATACGTTTGCGACACGTTTGCGATACGTTTGCCGGTTGGGGCGCTTTGCCGTTGCCGGGAAGACTTCCCCCTGCCTTGGCCTCGGCATACGAGCAAGCTCGTCTGCTCTCGGCCTGCGTTGGGGTATTCGGTCGCTGCGCTCCCTGTTACCCCTGCCTTGGCCTCGGTATACGAGCAAGCTCGTCTGCTCTCGGCCTGCGTTGGGGTATTCGGTCGCTGCGCTCCCTGTTACCCCTGCCTT
>JAISTI010000129.1 GCA_031272685.1 Propionibacteriaceae bacterium
GAAATCATGAACGACGACGGCACCCACAGCGTCTACAAGCTGGCGAAATTCCAGCGCTCCAACCAAGCCACCTGCATCAACCAGCGGCCGCTGGTGAAAGTGGGAGACCATGTGGACGCCGGCGCCCCGCTCGCCGACGGCGCCTGCACCGACGGCGGCGAGATGGCCCTGGGCCGCAACCTGCTGGTCGCGTTCATGCCTTGGGAAGGCTACAACTACGAGGACGCCATCATCATCTCGCAGCGGCTGGTGCAAGACGACGTGCTCACCTCGATCCACATCGAAGAGCACGAAGTGGACGCCCGCGACACCAAGCTCGGCCCCGAGGAAATCACCCGCGACATCCCGAACGTGTCCGAGGAAGTGCTGGCGAACCTCGACGAGCGCGGCATCATCCGCATCGGCGCCGAGGTCAACACCGGCGACATCCTGGTCGGCAAGGTCACCCCGAAAGGCGAGACGGAACTCACCCCCGAAGAGCGCCTGCTGCGCGCCATCTTCGGCGAAAAGGCCCGCGAGGTGCGCGACACCTCCCTGAAGGTGCCGCACGGCGAGTCCGGCACCGTCATCGGCGTGCGGGTCTTCACCCGCGAAGAAGACGACGAGCTGCCGCCCGCCGTCAACGAGATGGTCCGGGTGTATGTGGCGCAGAAGCGCAAGATCTCCGACGGCGACAAGCTCGCCGGCCGCCACGGCAACAAGGGTGTCATCTCCAAGATCTTGCCGGTGGAGGATATGCCGTTCCTGGAAGACGGCACCCCGGTCGACATCGTGCTCAACCCGCTGGGTGTGCCCTCGCGCATGAACGTCGGGCAGGTGCTGGAAACCCACCTCGGCTGGATCGCCCACGCCGGGTGGGACATCTCGAAGGTGGACGCCCCGTGGGCCAACCGGCTCAAAGACGTCGGCCTGTCGAAAGTCGCCGGCGGTGCGCGCCTGGCCACCCCGGTGTTCGACGGCGCCAACGAAGACGAGATCGCGGGCCTGCTGGAGAACGGGCTGCCGCAGCGCGACGGCCTGCGGCTGGTGGATTCCGGCGGCAAGGCCACCCTCTTCGACGGCCGCACCGGCGAGCCGTACCCGGAGAAGGTCGGCGTCGGCTACATCTACATGCTCAAGCTGCACCACCTTGTCGACGACAAGATCCACGCCCGCTCCACCGGCCCGTACTCGATGATCACCCAGCAGCCGCTGGGCGGCAAGGCCCAGTTCGGCGGACAGCGTTTCGGCGAGATGGAAGTGTGGGCCCTGGAGGCCTACGGCGCCGCCTGGGCCCTGCAGGAGCTGCTCACCATCAAGTCCGACGACGTGCCCGGCCGGGTGAAGGTCTACGAGGCCATCGTCAAGGGCGAGAACATCCCCGAGCCGGGCATCCCGGAGAGCTTCAAGGTGCTGGTGAAAGAGATGAAGTCGCTGTGCCTGAACGTGGAGGTGCTCTCCGCCGACGGCATGGTGGTCGAATTGCGCGACTCCGAAGAAGACTTCCGCTCGGCGGAGGAATTCGGTATCAATCTGGGCCAGCGCCCCGGCGCTGACAGCTACGGCTCCCTCGACGAAGTTTAGGAAATAGATATGTTGGATGTGAATTTCTACGACGAGCTGCGCATCGGCCTGGCGACCGCCGAGCAGATCCGCGATTGGTCGCACGGCGAGGTCAAGAAGCCCGAGACGATCAACTACCGCACCCTCAAGCCCGAGCGCGACGGCCTCTTCTGCGAAAAGATTTTCGGCCCCACCCGCGACTGGGAGTGCTACTGCGGCAAGTACAAGCGCGTGCGCTTCAAGGGCATCGTCTGCGAGCGCTGCGGCGTCGAGGTCACCCGTTCGAACGTCCGCCGCGAGCGGATGGGCCACATCGAACTGGCCGCCCCCGTCACCCATATCTGGTATTTCAAGGGCGTGCCGTCCCGGCTGGGCTACCTGCTGGACGTCGCCCCCAAAGACCTCGAAAAGGTCATCTACTTCGCCGCGTACATGATCACCTTCGTCGACGACGAGGCCCGGCACCGCGACTTGCCCGACTTGGAAAAGAAGGTCGGCATCGAGCGCCAGAACATCGAGAAGCGCCGCGACGCCGAGGTGGAAAAACGCCTGGCCAAGCTGGAAGAAGACATCGCCCTGCTCGAATCCGAAGGCGGCAAGCCGGACATCGTGAAGAAGGTGCGCGAAAGCTCCGAAAAGGAAGTCAAGGTCGTGCGCGACCGCTTCCAGCGCGAAATCGCCCAGCTTGAGGCCGTCTGGGATCGCTTCAAGGGCCTGAAAGTGCAAGACCTCGAAGGCGACGAGGTGCTCTACCGGGGTATGAAGAGCCGCTTCGGCAAATACTTCAAGGGCTATATGGGCGCCGAGGCGATCAAGGAGCGGCTGGCCACCTTCGATCTGGAAGGCGAGGCCGAGGCGCTGCGCGACATCATCAAGACCGGCAAAGGCCAGCGCAAGACCCGCGCGCTGAAGCGCCTCAAGGTGGTTTCGGCGTTCCTGGCCACCGACAATTCCCCACTGGGGATGGTGTTGGACGCGGTGCCGGTCATCCCGCCCGACCTGCGCCCGATGGTGCAGCTCGACGGCGGCCGCTTCGCCACCTCCGACCTCAACGACCTCTACCGCCGCGTCATCAACCGCAACAACCGCCTGAAGCGGCTGCTCGACCTCGACGCGCCGGAGATCATCGTCAACAACGAGAAGCGCATGCTGCAAGAGGCGGTCGACTCGCTGTTCGACAACGGCCGCCGCGGCCGCCCGGTCACCGGCCCGGGCAACCGCCCGCTGAAGTCTATTTCCGACATGCTCAAGGGCAAGCAGGGCCGCTTCCGCCAAAACCTGCTCGGCAAGCGCGTCGACTACTCCGGCCGTTCGGTCATCGTCGTCGGCCCGCAGCTGAAGCTGCACCAATGCGGCCTGCCCAAGGCGATGGCGCTGGAGCTGTTCAAGCCGTTCGTGATGAAGCGCCTGGACGACCTCAACCTCGCCCAGAACATCAAGTCCGCCAAGCGCATGGTCGACCGCCAGCGCCCGGTGGTGTGGGATGTGCTGGAGGAGGTCATCAGCGAGCATCCGGTGCTGCTGAACCGCGCCCCCACGCTCCACCGGCTCGGCATCCAGGCTTTCGAGCCGCAGCTCATCGAGGGCAAGGCCATCCAGATCCACCCGCTGGTGTGCACCGCCTTCAACGCCGACTTCGACGGCGACCAGATGGCCGTGCACCTGCCGCTCTCGGCGGAGGCGCAGGCCGAGGCGCGCATCCTGATGCTGTCCACCAACACCATCCTCAAGCCCGCCGACGGCCGCCCGGTCACCATGCCCACCCAGGACATGATCATCGGGCACTAGTTCCTGACGATGAGCCAAGACGGGATGAAGGGCGAAGGCCGGGCGTTCTCGTCGGTGGCCGAGGCGCTGATGGCCTACGACCGCGGCGAGCTGGCTATCGGCGCCATGTGCAAGATCCGCTTCCAGGGCATCACCCCGCCCAAGGGCGCCAGCCCGCGCGCCGACGGCTCGCTGGTGTTGGAGACCACCCTCGGCCGGGCGCTGTTCAACGAGGCCCTGCCGCAGGATTACCCGTACGTGAACCTCGAAGTCGGCAAGAAGCAGCTCGGGCAGATCGTCAACGACCTCGCCGAGCTGTACCCGAAGGTGCAGGTTGCGACCACCCTCGACAAGCTGAAAGACCTCGGTTTCAAGTGGGCCACCCGCTCAGGCGTCACCATTTCCATCTCCGACGTGCAGACCCCGGCATCCAAGCCGCAGATCCTGGCCGGATACGAAGACAAGGCCGCCAAGATTGACAAGCAGTTCTCGCGCGGCAAGCTCACCGACGCCGAACGCCACCAGGAGCTGGTGCAGCTCTGGTCGGACGCCACCAACGAGCTGACCGCCGCCATGGAGGCCAACTTCACCAAAGACAACCCGATCTTCATGATGGTGAACTCCGGCGCCCGCGGCAATATGACGCAGATGCGCCAGATCGCCGCCATGCGCGGCCTGGTGGCCAACCCGAAGGGCGAGATCATCGCCCGGCCGATCACCTCGAATTTCCGCGAGGGGCTGTCGGTGCTGGAGTACTTCATCTCCACCCACGGCGGCCGCAAGGGCCAGGCCGACACCGCCTTGCGCACCGCCGACTCCGGGTATCTGACCCGCCGGCTGGTGGACGTCTCCCAAGACGTCATCATCCGCGAGGAAGACTGCGGCACCGAGCGCGGCCTGCCGAAGGTGATCGCCTTTGAGAACGCCGCCGGCAAGCTGGTGGCCGCCAAGAACATCGACACCTCTGTCTACGCCCGCACCTTGGCCGCCGATGTCGTCGGCGCCGACGGCAAGGTGCTGGCCGAGGCGGGCATCGACCTCGGCGACGCCATCATCAAGAAGCTCATCCGCAATGGCGTCACCGAAATCCGGGTGCGCTCCGGCCTGACCTGCGAGTCCGCCACCGGCATCTGCGCGATGTGCTACGGCCGCTCGCTGGCCACCGGCAAGCTGGTGGACGTCGGCGAGGCGGTGGGCATCGTCGCCGCCCAGTCGATCGGCGAGCCCGGCACCCAGCTCACCATGCGCACCTTCCACACCGGCGGTGTGGCCGGAGACGACATCACGCTCGGCCTGCCGCGCGTGGTGGAGCTGTTCGAAGCCCGCACTCCGAAGGGCAAGGCCGCCATCGCCGAGGCCGCCGGCCGCATCCGCATCGAAGACGCCGAACGCGACCGCCGCAAGCTGGTCATCGTGCGCGACGACGGCGAGCCCGACCTCGAATATCCGCTGCTGAAAGGTGTCCGCCTGGAGTGGGAGGACGCCCGCGGCCAGCACGCCATCGAAGACGGCACCCAGGTGGCGGCCGGGCAGCAGCTCTACCGCGGCACCCCCGACCCGCAAGACGTGCTGCGTGTCTCCGGCCTGCGCAAGGTGCAGGAGCACCTGGTCGAGGAAGTGCAGGCCGTCTACCGCACCCAGGGCGCGCCCATCCACGACAAGCACATCGAGATCATCATCCGCCAGATGCTGCGCCGGGTGACGGTCATCGAGTCCGGCGACACCGAGATGCTGGCCGGCGACCTCGTCGACCGCGGCGTCTTCGAATCCGAAAACCGCAAGGCGGTCAACGACGGCAAGACGCCCGCGCAGGGCCGCCCGGTGCTGATGGGCATCACCAAGGCCTCGCTGGCCACCGAATCGTGGCTGTCGGCGGCGTCCTTCCAGGAGACGACGAAGGTGCTCACCGACGCCGCCATCCACGCGAAGTCGGATTCCCTGGTCGGCCTGAAGGAGAACGTCATTTTGGGCAAGCTCATCCCGGCCGGCACCGGCCTGGAGCGCTACCGCAACATCCGGGTGGAGCCGACGGAGGAAGCCCGGGCGCAGGCCTACGCCAACGCCTACGAAACCTACGACGACTACCTGCCCGACGTCGCCAACCCGTTCAGCTTCGACAGTTTCGACGCCGAGCTGCGCTAAACCGCTTCCGCGCCAGCCCCGGTCGCCCGCCGGGGCTGGCGCGTTTAACCGGCGATGTCCACGGGTTGGCGGCTCTTCCATTTTCACAGTAAATCTGTAGGCTGTTGCCGTCGAAAGACAAACGAACACCGGAGTTCAAAAAGGGGTAACCATGTTCTCGTCCCATCCGCGCACGGCAACGATTGCCATGCTCACCGTCATCTCCCTGGTCGCGCCCGCGCTGCCGGCCATCGACGCCGCCACCGCCCAAGCCGCGCCCAGCACCAGTGACTACCGCAACCTCGCGCTGCGCCGGGCGGTCACGCACTCGTCGTCCAACGACTACGACCACACCGGCCACCTGGCCACCGACGGCCTTTACATCGACCGGGGCACTGGGCAAGGGGGCTCCAGCACCTCCACCACGCCGGAATCGGTGATCCATGTGGCACCGTTGGCGGGCACTGCGTCAGCGCCGGTGTTCACCTCCAGCCCGGTGAAGACCGGCGCCGAAGGCGTGGAGCGGCTCTTCGACCACAACCCCTGGTCGAAATACAACTCGCAATCCACCTCCGGCCAGTGGGAGATCACCGTCGAGTTGGACGCGCCGCGCATCGCGGTCTCCTATGGCATAACCAGCGCCTACGACGACAACAGCTGGGATCCGACCGGCTGGACGCTCTCCGGCTCGGCCGACGGCTCCACCTGGACCACGGTGAACACCCAGTCGGGCGTTTCTTGGGGCACCGCCAACCAAAACCGCCTGGTCAAGCGGGTTTACCAGATCGCCGCCCCGGTGGCCTACAAGTATTACCGGCTGACGGTGACCGCCTGGGAAGGCTGCTCCGACGCCTCCCAACCCTGCATCCAGATGGGCGATTTCGACCTGTACGACGACG
>JAISTI010000175.1 GCA_031272685.1 Propionibacteriaceae bacterium
GACCTTGCCTGGAACGCGGTCAAAGGCGCCGCCGGCTACCGGCTGCGCATCGGCACCGACGCCAAATTCAAGAGCCCCACCTACCTGGACGTGCCCACCAACGCCGCGCTCGCCAGCGCCCTGGCATCGCTGCAGCAGTATTACGTGAGCGTGCACGCCATCGACGCCAAAGGCGCGGCGCTCAGCCCGGAATCCACCATCCTCGCCGCCAAGACCGACGCCGCCCCGCCCGCCCCGCAGCTGCAAATCCCGGAATACGACATCCCCGGCACCCTCAACGTCGGCACCTACAACGTGTTCTGCGCGAACTGCACCAAGAGCACCAGCGAGCAGAAGCCGTGGACGGAACGCAAGCAGCTCGTCATCGACAACATCCTGAATGAAGACCTAGACGTGGTGGGCCTACAGGAAGCCTCGCAAGGCTGGCTCAAAGACGCCAACGGCAAGAAATACGACAAATCGCAGTTCGAAGACCTGGTCGAAGGGCTCGGCGCGAACTGGGCCGTCACCAACAACAACCGCTACAACTGCGCCAACCCGAAGAAATCCACCAACTGCGTCTACACCTACCAAGGCGCGTCCGGAGGCGACCGCATCGCCTACCGCACCGACCGGCTGGCGCTGCTCACCGCCGGCTCGATTCAACTTCCGGAGCTGGACGCCAGCTACACCGACCGATTCTTCACCTGGGCCACCTTCACCCAGCTTTCTACCGGCAAGCAGTTCTTCTTCGGCGACACCCATCTGGAACCGCAGAAGGAGACGAAGGCGCCCTGGACGTTCTACAACCTGCGCCAAGAATCCACCCAGCTCATCCTCGACACCATCGCCGCCAACAACCCGGCCGGCCTGCCGGTAATCCTCACCGGCGATTTGCAAGGGCACAAGAACTCCAAACCCGACAACGGCCCGTACAACCTGCTCACCGCCAACGGCCTCATCGACCCGCTCGGCAACGTGAAAGGCGACACCCCGGTCAACGCCACCGTCATCACCCGCATCAACACCCAATACAACAGCTACAACAGCTTCCAGCGCACCGCGCTGAAACAGAAGGGCGTGAACGGGCAGAACTTCGACTACATCCTCACCACCGCGATGACCGTGCTGGAATACGAGACGGTCGTGAACGTGGACAAGGACGGCAAATACGTCGGGGTGTTCCCCTCCGACCACAACCTGCTGCGGGCGCGGCTGCTGCTGCCCTAGCCCAGGGCCTAGCCGAGCAGCCGGGCGATGACCCGCTGCGAGACGCGCCCGTCGTCGTGCGGGTTGAAACGCTCCCGCCAATCTGCATAGCGCCGCGCGTATTTGCCCTTGTCGGCTTCGGCATTCAAGATAGCCGCCAAGGTTTCCCCCTGGGTATAGGCGACCGGTCCGGGGGCGCAATCCTCCAGGCTGAAATAGACCCCGCGGGTCACGTCGCGGTACTGCTCGATGTCCGGGGTGAAAAACACCATCGGCCGGCCGGTGACGGAGTAGTCGAACATCACCGAGGAGTAGTCGGTGATCATCAGGTCGGCCGCCAGGAACAGCTCCGAGACATCCGGATAGCTGGTGACGTCCAGCACTCCCGGCACGCGCACATCCTCGCCTTCGCGCAAGGTGCGCGAATGCCCCCGCAGCAGAATCAGATACTCCTGGCCGAGATCGGCGGCCAGCTTGCCAAGATCGAGGAAATCCACCAGTTCGCCCTCGCGGTCGTCGCGCCAGGTGGGTGCGTACAGCACCACCTTGCGCCCCGGCTCAATGCCGAGCAGCTCGCGGATCGGGCCGCCGTCGCCGCCGACCAGCACATCGTTGCGCGGATAGCCTTCCTCCCAAATCGGCCCGTCCCACTCGTAGGCGCGCCGGAAAATCTCACTGGAGTGCGGGTTCTGCGAAAGCAGCACATCCCATTTGGCCTTCTCCAGGTTGAACCAGCGCATCCAGTCGGAGTTGTAGACCGGCCGGTCGGTGCCGATCAGTTTGAACATCGTGCCATGCCAGGTCTGCAAGACGGTCTGGAACGGTTGGTGCTTGAACTTCTGCCGGATCCACTCGTTGATGACGACATAGCGGCAGGTGGAGCGCGCCCGCCACCAATCGGCGGTGCCCTTCACCACCGGGATGGAGCCTTCGGGCACCGGAATCGACAAATCCAGCACCCCCCAATAGCGCGGGATGTCCGGGTGGGCGCGGGCCAGCTCGCGGTCGAGCGCGTACGGGCTGTCGTTGGCCACCTTGGCGTTGAAGCTTTCGAAATAGAACGCGTCGCGCGGCTGGAACTCCATTGCGTGATATTCGAATTTCAGCCGGGTCTGCTGGTAGTCGGAAACCTCGTCATCGGCCAGCGGCCGGCCGATCCGCAGGTTCAGCCGGGCCTGCTCGCCCACCCCGAGGCGCAGCTTGGTTTGCGGGTGGGAGACGGTGCGCGGCATGGCGGCGGCGAAAGACGGCGGGCAGACCACCGGCGGCTGGCCGGGCTCGGCGAGCAGCTCATAGCTGCCCGGCGGCAGCGGCAGTTTCGGACGGCCCCAGGTGCTGTGGGTGAGTTCGATGAAAGCCCGGAAGCGGCCGTCGGCGACACCCAGCGCCACCGGCTCGTCGCTGCGTGGGCCGCGCAAGAAGAGCCCGGATTCGGACACCCCCGCAGCGATGCCGGTGACCAGCAGCCCCAACTCCGGCTGCTCCACCAGTTCGGCGTGCTGCGCCAGCAGCCGCCCGGCGGCCGGGCGGACCACGAACCCCGGATCGGGGGCGGCCGCGTCGATTTCAGCCAGCGGCCGCGCCGCCCGCACCCGCAGCGTCAGGCCGTCCGCCCACACCGGAACGACCACTTGCCCGTCGAATATCCGCGCGAACAGCCAGCGCGCGCCGGTGCCCGCGCCGCGTTTCGTGAACGGTCCGGAGCTGGTGCGCCCGCCGCTGTCCACCACCGCCCGGACCTGCCAATCGCGCTTGCCGAAGCGCAGCAACTGGGCGATGTCGATGGTGGCGGTGAAGGCGAAAGCGGCGTAATCGACGTCGGTGAGAGCAAGGCCCACGTTCGCCAACGGGTCGTAGGCGGGCTGGGCGGGAAAGCTCAGCCGTTTGCGCCCGGAAGTGAACTCCAAAGTGATTTTCGCGGCCACGTCGTTGCTTCCGGTGCCGCGCTCGAAAGCCCAGCCGCCCAGCAGCAGGCCGCCGTCCACCCACTCGAAATGCTGCAGTTGCGCCACCCAGCCCAGCGGCTTCTTCAGGAAAAGCCCGGTGATGTCGCGGACAACCCGCCGCCCCAACCGGTAGAGCCGCAGCCGCGCGCCGGTCTCGTCCCAGTGCGCCCTCCGGGCCCACATCTCGATGCGGCTGTACTGCGGCATGCGTCAGCCGAAGTATTCGGGGTTGGCCCGCGCCCGCTCCAGGATGTCCGCCATGGCGATGGACTCCTCCTGGCGCAGCTTGAACGATTCCAACACTCCGTTGCGGATCATGTACGCGAACTCGGCCAGCTCGTAGCGCAGGCCGTCGCCGTCGAATTTGTAGTAGTAGCGCTTGTTGTCCTGGCTGTCCTCGAAGCGCATCTCGAAATACTCCGTCTTCCACCAGGGCGCCGGCACATAGATGTAGCCGTGCTCGCCGGCCACCACCAGATCCCCTTCGGCCTTGACGCCGATCCCGGAGCGGGCGGAGGCGATGGCGTGCGGATATTTGATGTCGATGCGGGAGAACAGCTCCACCCCGCCGGCGGACGGGCGCAGCGACAGGGTGTGCACGTCGGTGAAATCGGTGCCGATGAGCTTTACCGCCGCCAGCAGCGGGTAGGTGGCCAGCTCCGAGATGCTGCCGCCGTCTGGGGCTTGCAGCTCCCGGCCGGAATCGACCAGCTTGGTGAAGGTGGCGTCCACGGAGCGGATGCGGCCGATGAAGCCCATGCGGGCGACGGCGACCATGCGCTGGAAGCCCGGCGAGAAGGCGGTCTTGACCGCCTCCAGCAGCACCACCTTGCGTTCGCGGGCCAGCTCGAACAGCTCCACCGTCTGCGCTTTGGTGAGCGTCATGGGTTTTTCGCACAAGACGTGCACGCCCACCTTGATGGCGCGTTTGGCGTAGTCGTAGTGGGTGCCGTGCGGGGAGGCGATGTAAATCGCCTGCACCGACTGCAGCAGCTCGTCGAAATCGGCCACGGCCGTCTCCAGCTCCAGCTTGGCGGCGAACCGCTGCGCGGATTCCAGCGAGCGCGAGCAGACCGCCTCGATGGAGACGCCGGAAACGAAACGGGCCTCGGCGACGAACCGGGCGGCGATCCGGCCGGAGCCGACCACCCCCACCTTCAGCACCCCGCCGGCGTTGCGCAACTCGGTGGAGGACACGCCTTTGGTGCGCTCCAGGTAGACCACCTTGCAGTAGTCGTTCAGATAATCGAACTTGCCCACCCAGTCGGAGCCGATGGCGAAAATATCAACCCGGTGGCGCTGGATGTCGTTAACCTTTTGGCCCTCGTATTCTTCGACGATGATCTCGTCGGCCAGGCCGGAATCGCGCACATTCTGGATGCGCTCCATCAACGATTGGGCGACGTTCAGCTTGCCGCGGGCGTCGTCGAAGTTCTCGGTGGTGACGGCGACGATCAGATAATCGCCGAGCGCCTTGGCGCGCTCCAATAGCCTGCGGTGCCCTTCGTGGAACAAGTCGAAGGTGCCGTAGGTGATCACCCTGGTCATGGCTGCCCCTTTCTGCCCAGGCAGTCTACCGCTGCCAACTGGGGATACCCAATACCCAGGAAAACCAAGTGGCGCTCTTGGAAAATCTCTGTACAATGCCTTGAGTCCCGGACATTGCGCCATCAAAGACCAGCGTCGGCGCGCAAGCCGGTCCAAGGAGGTAGATTCAGTTGGCTGAGGCGAAGACTATGCGGTTGCGACGGATAGGGGTGCTCAGCCTGGCGAGCCTCGTCACCGGATCGCTGCTCAATTTCCTGCCCGCCACCGAAGCGGGGGCCATCAGCTTCGACACCGATCCGAGCACCGGCCTGGCGAAAACCGTCACCAAAGACTCCTGCCCGACACTCACCGAAACCCCCCGCTATTTCGAGGTTTTCTGGAACACCGACGACATGGAGTCCCGCGGCTATCTCGACGCGAAAAACAACTCTCCTTGGAGCTTCGCCAACCGCATCGCGCAGATTATCTGCGGGGCCAAAGCCCGCTCTCACATCTACATCGGCATGTACTTCGTGCGCGCCATCGGCACCTCCGAGCGGCCGGAATCCGATTCCGAGGTGATTTGGAAAGCCATGGAATACGTGCACAAATACCGCAAGGTCTCCATCGGCATGGTGATGGACAAAGGCAGCATCACCCCCGCCTCCGCGAAGAAGCTCATCCGCAAACGCCTGAAGGGCATCGCCAGCCTGTACTGGTGCTCCAAGGGCTGCTTCAACACCAACACCTACAACGGCCTGACGAACCCCACCAACCCCACCTGGGATGAAGACCTGCAGAAATACCTCACCATCAGCGACGTGTCCATCAACCACGAGAAGTTCATGGTGATGACGAACACCCGCTGGGAAAAAGACGGCAAGACCCACCCGCTGGTGTATTCGTCTTCCGGGCAGTTCGCCCGCTCACAGTTCCGCGGCTACACGCAGGAAGCCTCGGTCATCTACGACGACAAGCAGATGGCCAAGCTGTTCACCGACCGCTACATGAACATGAAAACGTGCGCCACCAGCGCATCGAAATGCCGGGCGGGGAAGTTCTCCGCCACCGCCTATAAGAAAGACACCCTCGTCAAGCAGCGCGGCATCTGGGTGGACAGCGTCTACAAGCATCCGACGGACGCCGGGCGCGGCACCACCGTCTCGTTCAGCCCGCAGCCGCAGAAGGCCTCCGAGTTTTACATCCAGCAGTTCGGCAACGTCGACTGCTCGGTCGACAACAAGATCCGGGTGGCGATGTACCGGCTGACGGATTCGCGCGCGGTGCAGTTTGTGCGGCAGATGGTTCGGCTCAAACGCGCCGGCTGCGACGTCCAGGTGCTGCTCAGCCAGCAGGGCGGGGCGCAGACCATCTCCAAAGAGGTGGCCCGGCTGTTCAAGAAAGCGAATATGACCAGCCGAATTCGCTGCACTGCGCTGCCCACCCACACCAAGCTGGTGCTCATCACCCCTGCCGACAGCTCGGCCGGCCGGGTGCTCTTCGGCACCTCCAATATGACGACTTGGGGGCTGCGCTACAGCGAAGAGCACACCATCACAATCGACTCGCGCAAAGCCACCGGCCAATATGCCGAAGACATCAAGCGGGTGGTGGCGCAATACGAGGCGGGCTGGAACGAGCTGAGCCTGGGAAGCAAGGTGTGCAAATGATCCGCAAGCTCGTCTCCGTCGCCGCCGGCGTGCTGCTGGTGGCCGCGCTCGCCGTCCCCGTCGCCGCCGAGGCTGCCCCTGGCATCGGCTTGCCTGCCGCGAAATACACCAAGCCGAAGCAAATCCACTCGGTGAACGCCACCAAGACCACGGTCGAGCTGACCTGGCAGACCGTCACCGGCGCGCCCGGCTATATGGTCAAGGCCGTCGGCGGCGGCAAGACCATCACCCAGATGATGCCGTCCGTCTCCACCTACATCTTCCGGGGCCTGAAACCGGGCACCAAGTACACCTTCACCATCGCGGTGGCCTCCGGCACGGCCGGCTCCAGCAAAGGCTCCGTGCTCTCGGCCTATTCGTCGGCCAAGACCACCCGCAGCACCAACCCGTCCAGCTACCTCGACCAGCCGACGGACCTGAAGCTGGTGAACGTGTACGCCTACGACGCGGATCTTTCCTGGAAGGCGCCGGCGGGTTTCAATCCGGCGAAACACCGTTTCCTGCTGCAGGCTGCCAAGAACCAATCGATGAGCTCCGGGCTGGTTTCGCAGCTCGTCAACACGTCGGCCAACCCCGGCGATACCGTCACCGCCTCCCTGAAGAAGCTCAGCTCCAACTCCGATTATTTCGTGCGGGTGAGCGTGGTGAAGAAGTCCAGCACCAAGGCGGTGTCCGACCGCACCAACTACTGCACCCGGTCCGAATGCCCCGCCATCGCGGTGAAGACACCGTATCCGCGCGGTGCGCTCGCCGGGCTGGTCACTGTCGCCCCCGGTTTCGCCCCGCCCTTCGACCGCTACATCGCGGCCGCCTACAGCTCGTCCACCGGCTCGATGGTCTCCAGCGCGTCGGTGGAGTCTGACGGGACTTTCCTAGTCAAGGTGCCCAAGGGCAAATACCGAGTGCAGATCTTGAACGTCGGCGGCGGCAACTACATCAACCGCTGGGTCGCCAAGGGCACCTCGGGGGTGCGCTACCGCAGCAACGCCACCGTCTATTCGGTTGGCGTGGCCACCGCCGCGAAGCCTTCGGTGCAGGTGGCCACCACGCAGGTTTCCAAAGGCGGCACCATCACCGGCCGGATCGTCGACAGCAAAGGCAAGCCCATCAAGAACGTGACGGTGGCCGCGCTGAACAACCACAGCACCAAAGCCGAAGTGCTGGATCAAGACCTCACCGACTCGAAGGGCAACTACACCCTGAACGGCCTGTCCGCCGGGCCGATCCGGATTCGCGCCCAATACACCGGGGTCGGCTTCCACCGCGCCACCAAAGACCTGAGCATCAAGGCCAACCAGGAGCGCAAGGTCAATGACATGGTCTTGAAAGACAAAGCCTTCGTCACCACCTACAAGGTGTGGATTTCCAAGCCGGTGCAGGCCTCCCGCACCACCTGCGTCGCCAACCGCGCCTGGCTGGCCTCGAAATACCCCACCAGCCGCGCCACCGACATCAAATACCGCTGGTATCTAGGCAAGACGCTCATCAGCAATAGCAAGTGCGTCAAGCTGAAATCCGGCTGGGTCGGCAAGCAGATCAAGGTGGTGGTGACGTACGCCCGCTACGGATTCATCACCGACA
>JAISTI010000218.1 GCA_031272685.1 Propionibacteriaceae bacterium
GCCGGGGTGCAAATCGCGCTGCTCATGCCCGCCGGCTGGCTGGTGGACCGCTTTGGACGACGGGTGCCCCTCGTGGCCGGCGCGCTCGTCCTGGGCGCCGCCCTGGCGGCCATCCCGTGGGCGCCGGACATCTTCATCTTGACGGCCGTTTTGTGCGTGTACGCCGCCGGCTCGGCGCTGCTCGGCACCGCGCCCGCCGCCGCCGTCGGCGACACCGAAGGCGGCGACCGGGCCATCGCCGCCTATTCGATGTCGGGAGACCTCGGCTCCATCGTCGGGCCGCTTGTCGCCGGCGGGCTGGCCGTGACCTTGGGCTACCCGGCGGCCTTCGGCATCGGGGCGCTGCTCTGGCTGGCCTCGGCGGCGGTGTCCGCCCGCATCAAGGCCGGGCCCACCGCCGCGCCCACCGCCGCGCCCGCTGATAGCTGACGCCCAAAACCTCGGCGGCGTCCTTCATGGAAACCCCGTCGGCCACCAACTCTTTCACCAGCTTGGCGGCCAACGCTTCGGCCTGTTCCCGCCCGCCCGCAGCCCGCCGGCACCGCGCCAACTCGGCGAGCGAACCCGCAAGGGGCACCGCCCCCGAATCAGTGAACCCAATCTCGATGTCGAACGAATCGGGGGCCACCTCCAGCCAGGTGGCGATGTAGCCGCGCGCCATGATGGCGGCCTCGGCGAGGCTGCGCGCTTGGGTCAGGCCGCCCAATTCCGCGATAGCGACCAGCCACCACCGCCCCTCCCGATAGAGGGACACGTCATATACCCTCATCGCTCCCCCGACACCTTGCTTGGCCGACAGCCTGGAGCACCAGCCGCCACACCCCGGGCGACACTTGGCGGTGGGCGGGCAAGATGACGCACACCCCGGATGGGTGCCGCCATTTGCAGCATCCGCCAACCCCCGACCGGGGCCAAAACCCAGCCCGGGCAAGCACTTTCTCCACCTGATCCGCTTTCACCGATTCCACTTGCGCAACCCCCTATGCCGCCTGCTCGCGGCGCAACTGCCAAGCCTGCTGCATGTTTTGGCGCACCATCCCCAACTCGTCAAGCTGCCGCAAGGTGGCCAGGCAATCTGGGATGCGCATACCGAGCTGCAGCGAGAGATCCGTGACGCTGCGGCTGCCGGATTTGGGCAGCGCGTCGTAGACGCGCAGCTGGTTTTCACTGAGCCCGTCGGTGGGCCGCCGGGGGGATTCCGGCCGCGGCAGCGGCTCGGCTTTCGGCCGCAGCAGCTCCAACACTTCGACCATCCCGGAAACCAACACCGCCTCGCCTTCCCGGATGAGCTGGTGCGGGGTGAACGAGTTCGCGTGGTTGACCGGCCCCGGCACCGCCATCGCCGGCCGGCCCAGCGCCAACGCCCAGGAGACGGTGTTCCGGGCGCCGGAACGCACCGACCCTTCCACGATGACGGTGCCCTGGCTGAGCGCGGCGATCAGCCGGTTGCGGCCCAAGAACCGCAGCCGGGTGGGATGCTCCCCCGGCGCGAACTCGCTGACCACCACCCCGCGCTCGGCCACCCGCTCGAACAGCTGGAAATTGCTGGGCGGGTAGGGGCTGTCCAACCCGCCCGCCAGCACCGCGACGGTGGGGGTGCGCCCGGCGTGGCAGCCACGAGGGGCGGCGGCGTCGATGCCGAACGCGCCGCCGGAAACCACCGCGTATCCGGCATTGGACAAATCCCCCGCGATTTCGCCGGCTGTCCGCTCGCCATAGGCGGTGGCAGCCCGCGAGCCGACGAGGGCCACCGAATCCGCCACCAGCTCGGCCAGCCGGCCGCCGCCGCGCGCCCACAAACCCAAAGGCTCCCCGGTCCTGCCGGAAACTTCGGGGCACCGGCCCAAATCTGCCAACCGGGGCGGCCACTCTTCGTCGGAAGGGATGAGGAACCGCAGCTTCAGCCGCTCCCCTTCACGCACCACCGCCGGCAAATCCAGCAGCCGGGCCTTGTGGCTCAAAGGCCCGCTGCCGGCCTTGAGTCGCTCCCAGGCGTCCACAGCGCCATAATTGGCCACTATCCGGGCGATTTCTGGGCTCCCCGGCTCGTACACGCAGCCAAGGCCCATGCGGGCCAGCCATTCATCGCTCATCGCGCTCCTCTCCGCGGCGCATCGCCAGCGCCGTCTCCAAATGCTCGCGGGCCGGGCGCTCCGCCCCGGCGAGATCGCCGACGCTCCAGGCGATCCGCAGCGTCTTATCCACTCCGCGGGCGCTCAGCTGGCCGAGCGCGGCGGCCTTCTCCAAAATCTCCACACCCTCGGGCAGCGGCAGCTTCTTGCGCAGCACCGCCCCGGACACCTCGGCGTTCACTTGCAGGCCGAACTCGGCCAGCCGGCGCCGCTGGCGCCGCCGGGCTTCCAGCACCCGCCCGGCGACGGCCGCGCTCGGCTCGGCCAGCGCGGCCGCCTGCTTCAAGAACGCCCGGCGCAAAGGCCGCAGATGCTGGTGGATGTCGATACGGTCGAAGACCGGGCCGGAAACCCGCTCGGCGTAGCGCCGCACCGCCGCCGGCGCGCACTTGCAGTGTGCCCCCGGAGTGCCGGCCAGCCCACACGGGCAGGGGTTTGCCGCCAGCA
>JAISTI010000227.1 GCA_031272685.1 Propionibacteriaceae bacterium
TGCTGGCCACCATGCTGTTCCCCGAAGCTGGCTTGATCGCCGTGGTGGCGGTGGGGGTCAGTGGCTCGCTGGCCTTCTACTCGCAGCGGCGCACCGAACCGCCGCCGCATCCGGCACGCGAAGCCAGGGAAAGTGGCGGCGGGCTCTTGCTCGCCATCCCCGGCGTTTTGCCCGTCATCGCGGTAAACCTGCTTGTCGGGATGGCATTCGGCGGAGTGGACGTGTCGATAGTGGCCGCAGCAGAACATTTCGGCAACAAGGGCTGGTCGGGCATCATCTTGGGCGTCATATCCTTCGGCTCGGCCACGGCCGGGCTGGCCTACGGCTCACGCAAGTGGCTGTCACCAATTCGCAACCGGTTCGCCGTCTTCGCGCTCATCTACGCGGCCACCACCTGGCTGCTGGTGCTGTCGCCATCCATCGTGATGATGGGCGCCCTGGGGTTGCTCAACGGTTTCGCCATCGCCCCCAGCTTCATCAACTCGAACTCGCTCATCCAGAAGATCGTGCCCGAACACCGGCTTACCGAAGGGCTTTCCTGGATAGGCACCTCTGTCGGCGTCGGGGCGTCGTTGGGCTCGACGGTCGCGGGCTACCTCATCGACCATGCCGGAGCCTTCGCGGGCCTCGCCGCCGGAGCCACCGGCGCTTCCGTAGCCGCGCTGATCGCCGTCGGGACGCTGCCGCTGCTGGCCCGCGCGCAAGCGGCAACGGCAGGGGAAACCCGGCTGCCCTCAGTCTCTGCCAGGGGGTAGCCCGAGGGCTTCCATGTCGATTACCAGGTCTGCTGAAGACTCCAGCGCCGAGACTTGCGCGGCGTTGGCTTCATCGACTTGCGAAACCCAACTCCGGGCCCCTTCTTCCGATTTGCCGAACCGCATGTGGCGCGTCACCAGCCGCCGCTGGCGCTCGGCATCGGGAAGGCGACAGTACCAGACCTCCGCCAGCGCCGCCCGGGCTTGCGCCCAAGGATTCTCCGGGTTGAGCAGGTAGTTGCCTTCAGTGACGACCAGTTGGACGTCCGGCCCGATCGTCACCGCCCCAGCGAGCGGTTGCCCCAGCGAGCGGTCGAAATCGGGGGCATACACGAAGGGGTCAGCTTCGTTCAACAACCTATGCAGCAAGGCGCAGTAGCCGTAGCCGTCGAACGTTTCGACGCTTCCTTTGCGCTGCAACAGCCCGAGCGAAGCAAGTGTGGCGTCAGCGAGGTGGAAGCCGTCCATCGGCAATCGCACCGCGGCAACACCTCGCTCAAGCAGCCCCGATACCAAGTGCTCTGCGAAAGTGGATTTCCCGGCCCCCGGAGCGCCGGTGACGCCCAGGATGGCCCGCCCGCCGGCTGCGAGGCGCGCCGCGCGCCCAAGCAAGTCGGACATATCCGCCATGATCATCCTCTCTGTGGCCAGCTGCCTAATTCCCAGTGTTTCACGGGGGAGCTGCGTCCTGGTGCGCAACGCAACTCCCCCGATACTTGACGTTGCTCAGAACGGGAAATCGTCCACGTTCTCGGCTGTGACAATCTTTCCTTCGCCAAGCAGCACTTCGCCATTCTTCCCGACGGTGAACTCGCCCAGGCTTCCCGCAGAAAACTTGTCACCCTCGGCGCCGGTGATCTCGCCTTTCATCAGCGCCACTGCGGCGTAGTAGGTGAGGGTGCCCAAATCGGGGACACTCCACCAGACGTCGCGCACCTCGCCGCTGACGATGTACTTCTTGATGGTCGAGGCCGGAGCCAAGCCCGTGAGCTTGATGCGCCCCAGATCGCCCGTCTGTTCCAGGGCATTCGCCGCGGCGGGCAGCCCGATGCCGGCGGGGACGATGATGCCCTTCAGATTCGGGTAAGACTGCACCAACGCTGTCGCCTGGCGGGCGTTCTCGTCTGCCTTCTCCTGGCCGTAGACGACCGTCGCCAGCGTCAGCTTCGAATAGGCGGGATCCGTCTCGATCTTCTCTTTGATGGACGCGATCCAAGCGTTTTGGTTCACGGCTGTGGGGGTGGAGGAGAGGATGGCGATTTCTCCGCCTTCCGCGCCGAGCATGTCGTTCATGGCAACCAGCATTTGGTCGCCCAGGGAGGCCGAATCAGCTTGGTTGACGAAGACCGAGCGCGCGTCGGGATCGATGTCGGAATCCCAAGACAGCACCTTGATGCCTTGGTCGCGGGCGGCCTTCAGCACTTCTTTTGTCGATTCCGGGTCGGAGCCGGCGATGGCGATGGCGCAAACACCTTGGGCTACCAGTTGGTTGACGAAGGGGATTTGCGCCGCGCCGGAAGCGTCGCTGGGTGAGGTGTAAATCACCTCGTTGCCCGCAGTTTGCGCCGCCGCTTCCACACTTTCCTTGACGACGACCATGTAGGGGTCGGTGCCGAGTTTGGGAATCAGACCGATGGCGCCGGTGCCGTCGGCACAGCGGTCGGTGGTGTTGCCGCCGCCTGCTGAGGTTTCTGAGCCTTGAGCCGAGCAGCCGGACAGGAGCGTTGCCGCCACGAGTGCGGCTATTGCCGCACGCTTTGTCATTTTCATTTTGTTCCTTTCGAGTGGGACTTCGTTGTTTTTTCAGTTTGCGATTGCGGATGCGGGCGCCAGCGAAAGCTTGCGGCCTTTGTGCCATGCGGAGATGCGGCGGGCGACGTTCGCCAAGAGCAAGGAGCCAATGAGCAGCAGCCCTACGGCTGTGCCTTGCGCATATTGGCCTTGGCCGCTGAGCAACAGGGTCTGCCGGAGCATGATGATCAGCAGCATCCCCCACAGCGCGCCGCTCATTCTTCCGGAGCCCCCCAGGAAGGAGACCCCGCCCAGGAAGACGACGGTGATGGCGTCCAGCTCATAGCCGACGAGCGCGTCCGGCGCGACTTGGCTGATGCGGCCGACGGCGATGATTCCGGCGAGCGCCGCGACTGCGCCAGAGAGGACGAACAGCCCGAAGCGGACCTTTCCAGAGCGCACGCCCGCGTAGGCCGCGACATCTGGGCAGCCGCCGAGCGCGTAGATGTGGCGCCCCACCGGCCGCAAGTGCAGTGCGACGATGAAGAACGGAATCAGCACCAGTGTTGGGATGAACACGTTCGGAATCCAGCCCAGCACCGTCCCGTAGCACCATTGCACGTACTCAGCAGGCACAGCCGCCACGATCGGCTCGCTGCCCAAAATGGCGTAGCACAGCCCCCGGAAAAGGGCGAGAGTTCCCAGGGTGGCGACCAGGGCCGGCATGC
>JAISTI010000019.1 GCA_031272685.1 Propionibacteriaceae bacterium
CTTCGACCTCGACCTCGTACGGAACCGAGTTGACCGTTACTTTGAGTTTCATTTCCAATCCTTTATGTCTGTCATGCCTTCGGGGCGTTGAAGTGCGGCTGCCGGGGCTCGCCCTCGTAGCCGAGGTAGGCGGCCACCGCGGCGGCGATCGCCGCCAGGTGTTCTTACGGAACCTCGGCCGTGGCGGCCTTCAGGCTCTTGACCTGGATTTCCAGATCCTTGACGCGCTCGCTGAGCTTCTTGACCAGCTCTTGCAGATCTTGTTCTTTTGCCATTGCGACTCCTACACCGGTTCCAGGCCGTGCTTCTTGCCGGGAGCCTGCTTGCGCTTGTTGGCCAGCAGCTCCAGGGCTTGGGCGATTTTCGCGCGGGTCTCGCCGGGATCGATGATCTCGTCCACCAGGCCGCGGGCGGCCGCCATGAACGGCGTGGAGAAGGTGTCGCGGTATTCGGCGATCTTCTCCTCGCGGGCCTTTGCCGGATCTTCGGCGGCCTCGATCTCTTTGCGGAACACCACCGCGGCGGCGCCCTCGGCGCCCATCACCGCGATTTCGGCCGTCGGCCAGGCGAACACCCGGTCGGCGCCGAGATCACGGGCGGCCATCGCCAGATACGAGCCGCCGTACGACTTGCGCAGCACCACGGTGATCAGCGGGACGGTCGCGCGCGAGTAGGCGTAAAGCATCTTCGCGCCGTGGCGGATGATGCCGCCATGCTCCTGCGCCACACCCGGCAGGTAGCCGGGCACGTCCACCAGCGTGACGATGGGGACGTTGAAGGCGTCGCAGGTGTTGACGAAACGCGAGCCTTTGTCGGAGGCGTTGATGTCGAGCACCCCGGCCAGCGCCGAAGGCTGGTTCGCGACGATGCCGACCGAGCGGCCGTTTATGCGCGCGTAGCCCACGACGATGTTCTTGGCGTAGTCGGCCTGCACTTCCAGGAAGTCGTCGCTGTCGACGATGCGGCGGATGACGTCGCGGACGTCGTAGCCCTGCTTGTCGCCGACGGGCACGATCTTTCCGATCTCCTCGTCGTAGGACATGTCTGGGTCGGTTTCCACGATGGGCGGCTCTTCGAGGTAATTCTGCGGCAGGAAGCTCAGCAGCTTCTTGCAGATCAGGATCGCCTCTTCGTCGTCGTTCGCCACGAAGTGGTTCACGCCGGAGACGGCCTGGTGGGCGTCCGCACCGCCGAGCGCCTCGCCGGTAATCTCTTCGCCGGTGACCTGCTTGATGACGCCCGGGCCGGTGATGAACATCTGCGCCTTGCGCGTCTGGATGATGTAGTCGGCCAGCGCCGGGGAGTACACCGCGCCGCCGGCGCACGGGCCGGCGATGATGCAAATCTGCGGGATGACGCCCGAAGCCTGCACGTTCGCGTAGAACACCTGGCCGTAGCCGGAAAGCGAATCGATGCCCTCTTGGATGCGGGCGCCGCCGGAATCGTTGAAGATGACGAACGGGGTGCCGGCCGTGACGGCCGAGTTCATCTGTTCGACAACCTTCTTGTTGTGGCTCTCGCCGGCGGAGCCGCCCATGACGGTGAAGTCTTGGGAGGCGACGTGGATGGGGCGGCCCCGGACGGTGCCGGTGCCGGTGACCACGCCCTCGGCGGGCATGTCCGCCTTGTCCATCCCGAAGGTGGTGGTGCGGTTCTTGCGGAACAGACCGACCTCGTTGAAGCTGCCGTCGTCGAGCAGCGACTCGATGCGCTCGCGCGCGGTGAGCTTGCCCTGCGAGTGCTGCTTTTCGATGCGCGCCTCGCCGCCGCCGGCCTGGTTTTTGGCCCGGGCCGCCTGCAGCGCCTCGACGCGCTTCTCCATGGAAAGTGGTGCGTTAGCCATCAGGCCCCCCTACGCCGGCTCTACCTTGACGGAATGCTCGCGCCCGCCCAGGGAAACCTTGTAGGTGATCGGGCCGGTGACGGCGCCGGCCTTGGCGTCGGCCTCGGCCTGCAACTGCGCCTCCGTCTTGGCCACCGACTTCGGGCCCTCGGAACGGGTCTCGAAGAACCCTGGGGCGACAGCCGGGAACATCGCGTAGGTGAGCACGTCTTCCTCGCTGCCGTCGTTTCCGGGCAGCTTCTCGGTGGCGGCCTTGAGGTCGTCCCATTCGGGCGGCAGGTGGTTGGCGGGCCGGTCGGTGATCAGCGGCTTCTTGAACTGCTCTTCGGCAATCTTGATAACCTCGGGGTCGCGCTCGCCGAGCGAGGCGCCGTAATAGCCGAGCATCAGGTCGGCGAATTCGCCGGTGAGGCGCTTGTACGGGCCGAACAGCACGTTGAACACGGCCTGGGTGCCGACGATTTGCGAAGACGGGGTGACCAGCGGCGGATGCCCGGCGACGGCCTTGACCTTCGCGACCTCTTCCATCACTTCCTTGATGCGGTCTCCGGCGCCCTGCGCCTTCAGCTGGCTTTCCATGTTGGAGAGCATGCCGCCGGGGATCTGCGCCTGGAAGATGTCGGTGTCGACGAGCGTCTTCGACTCGAACTCGGCGTACTTCGGGCGGATCTTCGCGAAATGGTCGCGGATCTTGATCAGTTCGTCGAAATCGAGGTCGGTGGTGAACTCGGTGCCTTCCAGCATCGCCACCAGCGACTCGGTCGGGTTGTGGCCGGGGCCGAGGGAGAGGGAGGAGATAGAGGTGTCCACCACGTCCGCGCCGGCCTCGATGGCCTTCTGCAACGAGACCATGGTGACGCCGGTGGTGGAGTGGCAGTGGACGCTGATCTGCGTCTTCTCGCCATAGGCCTCTTTGATGCCGCGGATGATGTCGTAGGCGGGCTGCGGCTGCAACAGGGCGGCCATGTCTTTCAAGGCGATCGACTCGGCGCCCATGTCGAGCAGCTGGCCGGCGATCTTCACATACCCCTCGACGGTGTGGACCGGGGAGATGGTGTAGCAGATCGTGCCTTGCGCGTGGACATTCGGGTTGACGTCTTTGGCGTCCTGCACCGAGCGCATCGCGCGCTCCAGGTTGCGCGGGTCGTTCAGGGCGTCGAACACCCGGAAGACGTCCATGCCGTTTTCGGCGGACTTGATGACGAAGCGGTGCACCACCTCGTCTTGGTAGTGGCGGTAGCCCAGCAGGTTCTGGCCGCGCAGCAGCATTTGCAGGCGGGAGTTGGGCATAAGCTCTCGGAACGTCCGCAGACGAACCCAGGGGTCCTCATTGAGGAATCGGATACAAGAATCGTACGTCGCTCCGCCCCAGCATTCGACACTCCAGTATCCGGCCTTGTCGATAGCCTCGCATGCATCAACCATGTCTTCGAGGGCCATCCGGGTAGCCAAGAGGCTCTGGTGTCCGTCACGCAGGACGAGCTCGGTCACGCCAATTTTTCGCTGACTCATAGGGGCCATCTTTTCACCATCTCCCACATGGCGCACACCGAAGCGGGGAAACTCAAGACAGATCGGACGCCGCCGTCTCACCTTCTGACATGCGCGCCCGGCTACGATGCTGGTATGGGAAGAGCAGTAGTTACCGGGGCGTCATCCGGGATCGGGCAAGCCACCGCCCGGGCGTTGGCGCAAGCCGGGTATGAAGTGTTCTGCGCGGCGCGGCGCGGCGAGCGGCTGCGGGCCCTCGCCGGCGAGATCGGCGGGCAGGCAATCGCGGTAGACATCACCCAAGACGAAGAA
>JAISTI010000142.1 GCA_031272685.1 Propionibacteriaceae bacterium
CACCTGCTCTTCAACGAAGCGCCCCCGGCGCTGCTGACGAAGGTGGAACAGGTGGTGCGGCTGATCCGCTCGAAAGGCGTGGGGGTGTTCTTCATCACCCAGGTGCCCACCGACATCCCGCCGACGGTGCTGGCCCAGCTCGGCAACAAAATCCAGCACGCGCTGCGCGCCTACACCCCGAACGACCAGAAGGCCATCAAGGCCACCGCCGGCAGCTTCCGCGCCAACCCGGCCTTCGACGCCGAGACCGCCCTCACCGAGCTGGGCACTGGCGAGGCGCTGATTTCCGTGCTCGGAGCGGACGGCACCCCCACCATGGTCGAGCGGGCCAAGGTGCTGCCGCCGCGCAGCTTCATGGGGGTGGCCGAAGACGAGCTGATCGCCCAGCGGGTGGCCGGAAACCCGCTGAACGTGAAATACGCCGCCGCCGTCGACAACGAATCGGCCTACGAGCAGCTCGCGGCGGTGAACCAGCAGGCTGCCGAAGCGGCCGCCGCCGCCAAAGCCGCCGAAGACGAGGCCAAAGCCCAGGCCGCCGCCCAAGCCAAGGCTGAAAAAGAGGCCGAGGCCGCCCAGAAAAAGGCTGAGAAAATGGAAGCCCAAGAGGCGGCCCGCAAGCAGCGGCAGGCCGACCAGGCCGCCAGCCGGAAAGCCAACACCAGGAGCCGGGTGCTGACCAACACCCTCTCCGCGGCCGGGCGGGAAGCCGGCCGCCAGATCATCCGGGGCATCCTGGGGAATATCCTCAAGTGAGCGGGCAGGCAGCAGGCGGTCCGGCCGCCGACCCATTCCAGCCGGAGCTGTGGGAGCCGGTGCGGGGCTTCGAATTCGCGGACATCACCTACCACCGGGCGAAAGACGTGCCCGCGGTGCGGGTGGCTTTCGACCGCCCCGAAGTGCGCAATGCCTTCCGCCCGCAGACGGTGGACGAGCTGTACACCGCCCTCGACCACGCCCGCCAGAGCCCGGATATCGGCTGCGTGCTGCTCACCGGCAACGGCCCGTCGCCCAAAGACGGCGGCTGGGCTTTCTGCTCCGGCGGCGACCAGCGCATCCGCGGCAAAGCCGGATACGAATACCGCGAGGGGGAGGCCCCGCAGGTGGGGCGGCTGCACATATTGGAAGTGCAGCGGCTCATCCGCTTTATGCCAAAAGTGGTGATCGCCCTTGTCAATGGCTGGGCGGCCGGAGGAGGGCATTCGCTGCACGTCGTTAGCGACCTGACGCTGGCATCGGCCGAACACGCCCGCTTCAAGCAGACGGACGCCGACGTCGGCTCCTTCGACGCCGGCTTCGGCTCGGCCTATCTCGCCCGGCAGGTGGGGCAGAAATTTGCCCGCGAGGTCTTCTTCCTCGGCGAGGTCTACGACGCCCAGGACGCCTACCGGATGGGCATGGTGAACAAGGTGGTGCCGCACGCCGAGCTGGAGGCGGAGGGTCTTTCCTGGGCGGCGAAAATCTGCGGCAAATCCCCCACCGCCCAGCGGATGCTGAAATTCGCCTTCAACGCCATCGACGACGGCCTGGTCGGCCAGCAGGTCTTCGCCGGGGAGACCACCCGCCTGGCCTATATGACCGACGAGGCCCAAGAGGGCCGCGACGCCTTCCTCGAAAAACGCGCCCCCGACTGGTCGGCGTTCCCGTACTACTACTGAGCGGCGGCCGGGCCGCCAACCCGGTCAGCCAGCCGGAGCCGGGTCTTCGGAGCTCCAAACCAAGTCGGGGAAATCTTTGGCGAGCGCCCGCAGGATTTCGGAGGACGCTTCCAGCGCGGAAAGCTCCCCGGAGACCACCCCGGCCTCCATGTCGGCGGTGACTTCTTTCACATGCGGCGAGCGCTTCAGCGCGTCTTGCAGTTCGCCGTTCACCAAAGCCCACAGCCATTCGAGCTGCTGCTTGGCCCGCCGGGCCTCCAGTTCGCCGTCGGCCTCCAGCTTGGCCCGGTGGTCGAGGATGGCTTGCCACACCTCGTCCAGCCCAGCGCCGGTCAAAGCCGACGAGGTGAGCACCGGCGGGCGCGGGGCCAGCGGGTCGGAGGAGATCAGCTTCATGGCCACCATCAGGTCGCGGGCGGCCACCCTGGCCTCCGCCTCGTGGTCGCCGTCGGCCTTGTTCACGGTGATGACGTCGGCCATCTCCAGGATGCCGCGCTTGATGCCCTGCAGTTGGTCGCCGGCGCGGGCGAGGGTGATGAGCAGGAAAGTGTCCACCATGCCGGCCACCGCCACCTCCGACTGCCCCACGCCGACCGTCTCGATGAGGGTGACGTCGAAGCCGGCCGCCTCCATCACGATCATGGTCTCGCGGGTGGCGCGGGCCACCCCGCCGAGATGCCCGGAGGTGGGCGAAGGCCGCACGAAGGCGTTGTCGGAGGCCGCCAGCTCCCCCATCCGGGTGCGGTCGCCGAGGATGGAACCGCCGGTCTTGGAAGACGTCGGGTCGATGGCCAGCACCGCCACCTTGAAGCCCTTCTCGATCAGCCGCAGGCCCAGCGCGTCGATGAAGGTGGATTTGCCCGCTCCCGGCACCCCGGAGACGCCCACCCGGATGGCCTTGCCCGAATAGGGCCGCAGGATACGCAGCAGCTTGCGCGAAATGCGCCGGTGGTCGGAGCGCGACGATTCGACCAGGGTGATGGCGCGGGCGATGTGCTGCCGGGAGCCCTCCAGCACCTTTTCGGCCAGTTCTTCGACGCTGATGGACCGGCGCGGCGCGGCGGCGGAGGCCACCCGCTTGGCCTCGGCGTAATTCGTTTCCATTTCGGGGGCGTTGAACAGCCGCCCGCTCTCATACTCGTCTTTCAGCACGCCGCCCGCTCACTCCTTGGCGTACAGGCCGCCCGCGACGGCAGCCGGGAGTTCGTGGCGCACCCCAGAGAGGGTGAGGGCCAAAGTGTCTTGGTGCAGCAGCCCCACGGCGGACACCCCGGGCCGCAGCCCCATGGCGTCCAGCGCGGCCAGGACGGCGGCGTCGGTTTGCAGGGTTTCGCTAATGCGGGCCAACTCGAACAGATGCTCGCTCTCGTCCAGCAGCAGCGCGTCCAGGCGCACCACCCCGTCGAGGAAGGCGGGGACGGGCCGCGCCACCCCCAGCCCGGCCAGGCCGGGAATCGGATCGCCGTATGGGGAGACGGTGGGGCCGTCCAACACGACCAGCAGCTTGCGCTCGACTTCCTCGGAGACGACATGCTCCCAACGGCAGGCCTCGTCGTGGGCGAGCGGCCACTCCAGCCCGATTACGCCGGTGAGCAGGCATTCCACCAGCCGGTGCCGGCGCATCACCTGTTCGGCCTTGTGGAGCCCAGATTCGCTGAGCTGGAGCTGGCGGTCGGCCATGACGTGCACCAGGCCGTCGCGCTCCATGCGGCCCACCGTCTGCGAAACCGTCGGCCCGGATTGCTTCAGCCGCTCGGCGATGCGCGCCCGCAGCGGCGGGATGCCCTCTTCGACGCATTCGTAGATGGTCTTGAGGTACATCTCGGTGGTGTCGATCAGGCCCATGTCACCTAAGTCACTTCCTGATCACGAAGACGGCCAGGCCGGCCAGCAGTGCCACGCCGAGGGCGCTGAGCAGGGCAAGCCAGGTGCGGGAGTCGTCGGGGTTTGCGGTTTCCGTCATGTCGACCGCGTCTTCGGATTCGTATACCTCGCCGGTGGATGGATCGACCGAGGGGTTCACCGCCGCGGTGGCGCTTTCGGAAGGGGAATCCAGCGGAGCGGAGATGACCACCGGGCTCGCCGCGCCCGGATCGGGAGTCTCGGCAAAGGCAAAAGCCGGTGTCAGGAGTGCCAGCGTGGCGAACGCCGCGCCAACACCCATGACCACCGGCTTTCGCATGCGGTACAGACTACTACCTGGCCCGCCTGCCGTGGCTGGGAACGGGACTACCCGAACAAGCCGCGGGCGAAGTAGACCACGAAGGCCACCATCACCACCCACAGCAGCGGGTGGATCTGCTTGGCCTTGCCGCGGACGGCTTTCACCAGCACGTAGGTGATGAAGCCCGCGCCGATGCCGACCGTGATGGAGTAGGCGAACGGCATCAGGGAGATCGCCAGGAACGCCGGGATGGCCTCTTCCACGTCGTCCCACTTGATCTGCACAACTTGCCCCATCATCAGGAAGCCGACGAACAGCAGCGCCGGGGCGGCCGCCTCGGAGGGCACCATGTTGACGAAGGGGGCGAGCACCACCGAGAGCAGGAACGCCAGGCCGGTGATGATGGAGGCGATGCCGGTGCGGGCGCCGTCGCCGACGCCGGACGCGGATTCCACGTACGAGGTGTTTGAGGAGACGGAGCCCAGGCCGCCCGCGATCGCGCCGATGGAGTCGACGATCAGGATTTCCTGGGTGTGCGGCGGGTTGCCGGCCTCGTCGAGCATGCCGCCCTCGGCCGCCACCGCGACCATGGTGCCCATGGTGTCGAAGAAGTCGGCCAGCAGCAGCGAGAAGATCAGCAGCAGCACGCCGAGCCACGCCATGGGCCCGGCCGCGAACGCGCCGATGAGGTCGACCCGGCCGAGCAGGCTGAGGTCAACGCCCCAGGTGGAAAGATCTGGGAAGGCGGGGACGTTCAGCTCCCAGCCGGTGGCGTCGCCGCCGGCGACGGTGCCGATGCCCGCCACCGCCTGCACGATGATGGCGATTACCGTCGCCGCCAAGATGGCGATCAGGATGGCGCCCTTCACCTTGCGGGCGTAGAGGATGACGATGAGCGCGAAGCCGATCAGGAAGATCGCAATCGGCCAGCCCATCAGCGAGCCGCCGATGCCCAGCTCGGTGGGGGTGCCGGCCGCCTGGCGGACGATGCCGCCGTCGACGAGCCCGATGAAGGCGATGAACAGGCCGATGCCGACGGAAATCGCCGCCTTGAGCGCCTTGGGCACGGCGTTGAAGACCGCCTTGCGGAAGCCTGTCAGCACCAAGATCAAGATGATGACGCCCTCCCAGACGATCAGGCCGTTGGCTTGCGGCCACGTCATGGTGGGGGCGATGGTGTAGGCGAGCATGGAGTTCAGCCCCAGGCCGGTCGCCAGCGCGATCGGGAAGCGCGCGTACGCGCCCATGAGGATGCTCAGCACGCCGGCGATGAGGGCGGTGGCGGCCGCGACCGCGCCCATGGAGATGCCGATATTCGCTCCGATTTGCGGCAGCGCTGCCACTTCCTCGGGGCTCATTCCGGGAGTGAAACCCTCATACAAGGGCAAGCCGTTGATGAGGTTGCCGTCTTTGTCGGCGGTGGTTCCGATGATGATGGGGTTTAGCACGATGATGTAGGCCATCGTGAAGAAGGTGACCAGGCCGCCGCGGATTTCGCGGCCGATGGTCGAGCCGCGTTTCGTCAGCTCGAACCAGCGGTCGAAGCCGGACGCCGGTGCAGGGGTGGTTTCAACTGTCATGGCCAGAATCCTAACGATTGCCAGATGGCGGCTAACCTAATGTCCATGGCTGAGAAACGGCAGTTGATGCAGGCGCCGGTGCGGGCTCTCGACCCCGACGGGTTCGGCATCGTCACGCTGCTCACCGGGGTGTTCCTGGTGTGCGCGGTGGCGCTGTTCTGCTGGCCGCGCGCCGCGGCCGAGCTGCCGCTGGCGTTCTGGATTTCGCTCACCGGCACGGTCGGCGGCGCCGCCGGCGCGTTGTGGACCTACCAAGGCCACCGCCGCCGCAAGGCCGCCGCGAAAGCGGGCGCGGCGGAAATGGGCGCGCAAGGAGAGCGCGCCGAAGGCGGGCCGTCAGTCGAATAGCGAGGTGTCGTCGGAGGCGGTGTCCCAGATGGGCTGCGAGCGGTCTACCTGAATTTTCGGCTCCGGGGTGTCGGAGTGGCCGCCGCAGCCGTGGTCGCGGGTGACGACCTGCCCGTCCTGCGGGGAGTAGGTGTTGGCGCAGGCCCCGAAGTGGTGGCCCATCCGCCCGGCCAGCGGGATGAAAAACCCGCAAGTGGTGCACAGCGCGGGGGCGTGGCTGGTCATGGCGTTGTCGGGGCCGCCGGCGCCGCCGGCCCAGCGGTCGGCCGCGTCTTCCTGCCCGTAGAACGA
>JAISTI010000181.1 GCA_031272685.1 Propionibacteriaceae bacterium
ACACAAGTAGACAACAACACCAGTAGGCAACAACACAAGTAGACAACAACACAAGTAGACAGCAACACAAGTAGACAGCAACACCACTAGACAACAAGTAGACAAAGGAGACCAATGGCCAAGCCGATCCTGCTGCTGAACTGCGGCTCGTCCTCCATCAAATACCAGGTAATCGACGCCGAAACCGAGCAAGTGGCCGCCTCCGGGCTGATCCAGCGCATCGGCGAGGCCGGCAGCACCATCGACCATGAGGTCGGAGAAGCCGAGCACCATATCGAGGAGCCGTTCGCCGACCACGCTGCCGCGCTGCGCGAGCTGGTTTCGCTATTTGCCGAAGTGGGGCCAGATTTGTCCCAGGTGGCGGCCGTCGGGCACCGCTGCGTGCATGGCGGCACCCGCTTCTCCAAGACCACCCTCATCGACGAGTCGGTGGTGGACGCGATGCGCGAGCTGAGCCCGCTGGCCCCGCTGCACAACCCGCCGGGCATCCAAGGCATCGAGGCCGCCCGGGCGGTGCTGCCCGATGTTCCGCACGTCGCCATTTTCGACACCGCCTTTTTCACCACCCTGCCCGCCGAGGCGTACACCTACGCCCTGCCCACCGAGTTGGCCGCCGCGCACCACATCCGCAAATACGGCTTCCACGGCACCTCGCACTCGTACGTCTCCAAGAAGGTGGCCGAGTTCTTGGGCCAGCCCTACGATTCGCTGAACCAGATTGTGCTGCACCTGGGCAACGGGGCTTCCGTCTCCGCCATCCAGCAGGGCAAAGCGGTGGAAACCTCGATGGGGCTGACGCCGCTGGCCGGGCTGATCATGGGCACCCGCTCCGGCGACGTCGATCCCGGCCTGCACGCCTACCTCGGGCGGGTGCTGGGGCTCGGCCTGGATGAAATCGACGCCCTGCTGAACCGGCAATCCGGCATGCTCGGGCTGGCCGGGGCCACCGATTTCCGCGACATCAACGCCAAAATCCAGGCCGGTGATAAGCGGGCGGCGCTGGCGATGGATGTCTACATCCACCGGCTGCTCACCTACGTCGGCGCGTATATCGCGGTGCTCGGCCAGGTGGATGCCCTCACCTTCACCGCCGGGGTGGGCGAAAACGACTTCCGGGTGCGCGCCCACCTGATCAAGCGCCTCGCCCCGCTCGGATTCGAGCTGGACGAGGCCGTGAACGAAGTGCGCTCGAAAGAGCCGCGCGTCATCTCCACAGCGAACTCGCGGGTCACCGTCTTGGTCGTCCCCACGAACGAGGAGCTGGCGATGGCCCGCGAGACGCTGGCTGCGATTTCCCAGTAGCGCCGGTCAGCCCGAGCGCCAGTTGGTTGTACTTGGTTGCGTTTGGTTGTTTTCCATTCCGGGATTTGCCCATCGGCTCCGGCCGTGCTTGGCGCCGATCCGATGGGCGCAACCCCTTGGAACCCCTGCTTGGCGAACCCTTACTTGACTTTGATGGTCTTTGCCTTGGAAGTCTGGGCCTTGTAGAACACCGCGTAGTTGGAGGTGGGCGTGAACTTCACCGTGATCTTGTGGGTGCCCTTCTTCAGCTTCTTGCTCAGGGTGTACGTCGCGCTGCCGCCGGTGAGCGTGACCGAGCCGAGCTTCTTCTTGCCGTCATACACGGTGGCCTTGCCGGTGTTGGCGATTTTCGTGCTGATGGAAAGCTGCACCGCCGTCTTCTTGTATTTCTGGGCGCTGGCGCTGTAGCTGACCTCCAGGCTGGGCTTTTGCTTCTTGCCCGTGATGGTGAACACCTTGGAGGTGACGCCGGTGGTCCAGTCGGTTGCCGGCACGACGTAGCGGTAGCTGGTCTTGGCCGGGGTGCGCTGCTTGATCGTCCAGTCGATGGAGGCGCCGGTGACCTTGTTGTTCAGGTATTTCTTCTTCCGCTCGACTTCCACCCATTTGCTGCCCTCTTTGCGCTGCAAGATGATTTCGAAGCTATTGGTGTCGGCCGTGGGGTATTCCAGGGCGGTCGTCTTGGTGATTTCGAAGTACGGGTCGTTGAAGGAGTAGAGGTAGCTGCTGGCCTTGTAGACGACACCGTTGGCGAGCGTGTGGGCCGTCTTGCCGATGCCGATGGAGGTGGTGGCGGCGTTGATCTGCACGGTGTAGACCGGCGAGTATGCCACCGGGTCGTCGCAGGCCAGCCGGAACTGCCAAAGGCCGGCCTTCTCGTCGTTATAAGCCGAGCCGAAGGTTTCGACGGTGCCGGAGGTGCCGGAGTGGTACTCCTTGGAGTATTCCACCCAGATGCCGTTTACGAGCGCCTGGACGTGGATGTATTCCAGGCTGGCTTTCGCCGCCGGGAAGGTGTACGCCACCTTGACCGTCGGCTCGACGGCGGTGGTTTCGTAGTGGGTGACCACCCCGAGGTTGATCACATCTTCGGCGTGGGCAGGCGTCGCCGCGAGCAGGCCCCCGAGAGCGAGCGCCAGCGAGGTGGCGGCGGCGATGGTCTTGGTGGGACGTTTGGCGTTGGAACGTTTGGTGAGAGTGCTGGTCATTGTTTCCCCTTTCTGCAATGAGCCTTCCATTATGACCAAGGCCATTACATGCCGCCAA